>NZ_JANSJC010000004.1:0-154229 GCF_047462375.1 Synechococcus sp. H55.8
AGTCATGATGGCAAACTTCCCTGAGGAAGCGCGAAGATTGACAACACAACCTTAAAACATCCGTTAAGTTCTGTCAATTGGCTCATTGATCCTGAGAGAGGCCATGTCTCTTCCCCGCTGGATTTTAGGGATCCACACCACCACGCCGGTTTTGGGCTTGGCCCTGCTGCCGTTGGAGCCGGAGCTGGGAGAAACCCGCATTCTGAGCCGGTGGCTGGATCGGGAGATGGCAGCGCAGTTACACCCTTGCCTGAAGGAGTTCTTGGCCGGGCAGGACTGGTCGCAGGTGTCCGGGATCGCGGTCGCTTTGGGGCCGGGCAGCTTTACGGGCAGCCGTTTGGGGGTGAGCGTGGCGCGCCTGCTGGGTCAGCAGTTGCACATCCCAGTGTTTGGCTACTCGGCTTTGGCCGTCCTGGCCCGTCATGCGTGGATCCAGCAGGGATCCCCGGCACAGCCCTTGACGGTGGCGGTGCAGATGGACGCCAAACGGGGAGAGTGGTATGGCGGTGTGTACTGGGTGGGGGCCGAACATCTGGCTGTGGCAGTGGCCGATCAGCTCTGGGCGGAAGCGGCTTGGCAGGCGACTCTCCGAGGGTGGCCGCAGGCCTTATCTGTGGATGCCGCCGATTTTCTGGATCCTGTGCCGGTGGTGGCGTTGGCAGAATTGGCCCACGCCGATTTCCGGGCCGGGTTGCGCCCTCAGTGGCAGGAGGTGCTGCCCATCTATGGTCGTCGTCCCCCCATCGATCCCCAGGTGCTGAATCCGAGTGCCCCCTGATCACGGTAAGATTGGGAAGTCTGAGCAACGGATCCCTCTGCCGACATGATCTCAAGCAACGATTTGCGCCCTGGCGTCTCTGTAGAAATTGACGGAGCTCCCTACAAGGTGATCGAGTTTCTGCACGTGAAACCCGGCAAGGGAGCGGCCTTTGTGCGCACCAAACTCAAAAACATGCAGACCGGCAACGTTGTGGAGAAAACCTTCCGCGCCGGGGAAACCCTGCCGGCGGCCACCATCGAAAAAGTCGAGATGCAATATCTCTACGCAGAGGGGGACAACTTGGTGTTCATGGACATGGAGACCTATGAGCAGGCCCCCATTACTGCCGCCCAAATTGGCTCCGCCGTGAAATACCTGAAAGAAAACATGCAAGTGTCAATCCTGCGTTGGAATGGGCAGGTGATCGATGTGGAGTTGCCCAACACTGTGGTTCTGGAGGTGGTGGAAACCGATCCAGGGGTGAAGGGAGATACCGCAACTGGGGGAACCAAGCCGGCCAAGCTGGAGACCGGTGCTGAGATCCAGGTGCCTTTGTTCATCAAGGTGGGGGAACGGATCCGGGTCGATACCCGCACCGACACCTATCTGGGCCGCGAGTAGCTTCTTCCCCCAGCTTAGGGATTTCCGTTGTGGACAGGTGATGCATCAGGAGTGAGCCTTCCCTTGGATGTTGTCAATTGGCAGGAAATTCGTCTTCTCCTGGCCGCTCTGCAAGAGAGCGATGTAGCCGAACTAACCCTGGAGTACAAAGATTTTCGCCTCACCTTGCGCAAAGGGAGCGCCGAAGCTCCTCCTCCTGCCGCTCCGCCGCTGGCCCCCTCCCCTGCTCCCCCTGCAGAAGCTCCTCCTCCTGAGAGCGCTCCCAAGCCTGCCCCCAGCCACTGGGTAGAGGTGACGGCGCCGATGGTGGGCACCTTCTACAGCGCCCCTGCCCCCGGAGAAACGGATTTCGTCCAGGTTGGCCAACGGGTGAACAAGGGTCAAACTCTCTGCATCATCGAAGCCATGAAGCTGATGAACGAGATAGAGGCCGAAACAGCAGGCGTGGTGAGGGAGATTTTGGTGAGCAACGGCCAGCCGGTCGAATTTGGCCAAGTTTTAATGCGACTGGATCCCACGGGGTAAAGCCAGGGTGGCGCTGCCCTCCCTTGGTGCTTTATCCTGGGGGCAATAAGCTGAAGTGCAGCAGCGACACAGTCTTGAACTGGGAGCCTTCTTGATGCCTCGGCGCTCTTCTTCCCAGAGTGGCTCTACCCCATTCCCCTTTCTGGAGGGGCGGGGTGCTGCTGATGGTGAGGCTGAGTCGAGCTTGCCGCTGGGGCAGCGTTTGCTGCGGGCAGGGCTCATTTCCCAATCCCAGTTGGCCCAGGCCCTGCGGGAGCAGCAGCAAAACCACCTCAAGTTGGGAGAAGTGTGCCTCGAGCACGGCTGGCTCACCCTGCCCGATCTCTACCGCTTTTTGCCCAGCCAGTCCCTTTCTCTGGGGGAGATTTTGGTGGCGCTGGGCCATTTGGATTTCGAGCAGTTGCGGGTTGCTCTGGCCCAACAGCGTCGTTACGGGCGGAAACTGGGGGAGATTCTCACCTG
This sequence comes from Synechococcus sp. H55.8, assembly GCF_047462375.1. Taxonomy (NCBI): domain Bacteria; kingdom Bacillati; phylum Cyanobacteriota; class Cyanophyceae; order Synechococcales; family Synechococcaceae; genus Synechococcus; species Synechococcus sp. H55.8. The sequence goes on from NZ_JANSJC010000004.1 coordinate 2,369, forward strand.
GAAAGGTTGGGTACAGCCGGCCATTTTGGATCGCGCCTTGGATGTGCAGGTGCAACTGCAACAGATGGCTTCCTCCAATGCGTGGGAGGCGCTGCAGCCTTTTTTGGCCAGGGATCCCCAGCCAACCCCCCAAAGCTCTGCAGCCGGGGATCCTCTCTGGGGGGTGGAGCCGGCTCTGCCCGTACCGGAAGAGGCCAGGATTCGGCCACCCGGGCTTGACTCTGAAGTTGGGGAAGTTCCCGTCTCCAGAACAACAGCCACGGCAGCCCTAGATCCTTTTGCTGATGAGCCTCAACCGGCCACCTTGGCCGACTACCGCAAGCAAGTGGAAGCCTTGCAGCTGCAAATCGAGCTCCAGGAACAGGAATGGGATCGGATCCTGGCCAACATGAATCAGCAGATTGCCGATTTTCAAAGCCAGTATCAACAGCGCATTCAAAAACTGGAAGCCACCATCCGCCTCCAACAAGTGGAGCTCCAGCATCAGGCCACGTTACAGCAGGATTTGCGAGTTTGGCGGGAACAACTGCAACGGCTGGAAACGGAGTTGGCCCTTGTCCGCGCTGCGGAGCAAAAAGCGCAGCGGCAGTTGCAAACCCAGCGAGACTGCTATCAATCCGAATTGGAGCAGTTGCAAGAGCAGATCCAAATTCTGCAGAAACGCCAGTTGGACTCGGTGCCCGGCAGTGTTGTGGCCGACCTACGCGCCCAATTGGAGGCCGCACTTCATCAGATCCAGCAGCTCCGGTCGGAGCGGGATCAGTTGCAGGCCCAACTGGCCCGGCAAGTTGCAGAGTCAGAGGCTGCCCTATCCCCGCATCTGGACGCTTCCCGGCCCGAGCAGGTTGCCACCCCAGAGCAACCGATTGCGGAGCTGAGAGCCGCTGTGCAGAGGTGGCAAGAGCGCTACGCTCAGCTACAGCAAGAGCACGAAACCCAAATGGCGCGGCTTTCCGGCTACGTTCCCCCAGAGCAGGTGGAGAGCTTGCAGGCGCAGCAACAACAACTGCAAGCGGAAGTGGCGCGGTTGATGGCAGCCAACCGTGACTACGAAGCGCACATTGCCCAACTGGAGGAGCAACGGCAGCAGAGCGAAGCTTTGATCCAGCAGCTCAGGGCAGAACAGGCTGAGGCCGAGCAGCGCATTGTCCAACTGGAGGGATCCCTGCAAGCCCGCCAGGAAGCCCTGGAACAGGCTCAGCAGCAACTCAAAAGCATGGGATCCCGCCTCAGCGCCCTCCAACAGCAGCAGGCCAACTTGACGGTGGAGCTGCGAGACGCGCGGGAGCTGCTGGCGGCCTACCGACAGAGCTTGGAGACTTTACAAGAGAACCTCAAAGTTGAGCAGAACCGCAACCGTCTGCTGCAGGTGAGTTACGAACAGCAGAAGCTGATCGCCGAGGCCGCCCAAGCCCAGTTGAGAGCAGCCAACCTCCCAACCGCCAAAGAGGGGCCGGCGCATTCGTCTGGGCCTGCCAGGGGGACGGAGGAGCCCGGGCTCAACGCCGGGGAGCTTCCCGCCAATCCTGAAGACCCGCCGACGGATCCCTTGTTGGCGGAGCTTACCCCGTGGGCCAGGCATCTGTTCCAAAACTTGCAGGAGGCGGGCCTGCTGGATCGGCCCCAGATCGAACACATCCTCAGCCGTTGGCAACAGGCGGGGGGCAAGCTGACGACAGTTATCGGCGAGTGTGCGGGCCTGAAGGCGACCACGATCAAATTCTTTGCCGATGGGGGATATTCGGCCCGGCTGTCGGGGTGCCGCACGCTGGGAGAGTTCCTCAAGGCTGCCGACTTGTTGGCTGCTGAGGTGCTGGAGTTCTTGTCGCCAATGGATGAAGCTTCCCCCCACTGGGGGGATTCCTTGGTGGAGCGGGGGTTGTTGCGACCGGAGACGCTGCAGTATTTCCGCAAGCACTTCCTGTCGGCTCCCGCCAACCGATAACCTCATCCTCTCCTGCTGAGACGATGTTTGGAGTTGCAGCCGCCGAGACCCCTGACCGGGTGAAGGTCTTGCCCCCGCAGCGCATTGTTGGCCAGGAGATGGCAGCGCGGCTGCTGGTGGCGGCGCTGGAGAAGGGGCGGGTGACTTCCAGCTACTGTTTCTTGGGCCCCCAGGGGGTGGGTCGGGGGCTGATGGCCCGTTGGTTTGCTCAGGCCCTCTTGTGCGAAGCCAGCTTTGGGATCCCTTGCGGCAAGTGCTCAAGCTGCCGTTGGCTGCTGGCGGGCAACCATCCCGACCTCCATTGGGTCAGCCCCACCTACCTGCACCAGGGCCGTCTGATCCCGGCAGAATCCCCGGAGGCGCAAACTTTGCAGCGGCGCTCGCCACCCCAAATTCGCCTGGAGCAGGTGCAGGGAATAGCTCGCTTTTGTTCCCGTAGGCCGATTCCTGCGAGGACTCCGTCCTGCTTACGCGAACGGCGCTCGGTGGTGGTGCTGGAGGGAGCGGAAACCTTGGCAGAAAGCGCTGCCAATGCCTTGTTGAAAACCCTGGAGGAGCCGGGCCCGGCTCACATCATTCTCATCGCCTCCCAGGCGGCCTCCCTGTTGCCAACCCTGCTGTCCCGCTGCCAGATGGTGCCGTTTCGCCGCCTCAGCCCAGAAGAGGTGGAGCGGGTGTTGAGTGGGTTGGGTTGTCCAGATCTGGCAGGGATCCCCCGATCCGAGCTGATCGCCTTGGCCCAGGGCAGCCCCGGCCTGGCGTTGCTGGCCCAGCAGCACCTGCGGGAGATTCCGCCATTGCTCCTGGAGGAACTCAAACGTTGGCCTTGGCACTTTTCTCTCCAGCGGGCGTTGGAACTGGGCAGAGCGGTGGCCGGTTTGGAGCTGCCGGCGCAACTGTGGCTGATCGACTATTTGCAACAGCATTTCAGGCCTACAGCCCCCTATCGCGAGTGGGCGCAGGGATCCCGTCAGGCAATCCAGCAGTTGGAGCGCATTCGCCAACAACTTTTACAACTGGTGCAGCCGCGCCTCTGTTGGGAGGTCAACCTTGCCAGGATTAGGCCGGGTGGGTGATGTGATAGCTGCCGTCGGCCTGCACCCAGGCGATCTCCGGGATCCGACACCGGCGGGCGTAGGCTTCGATCTCTTCGGGGTCCCGATCCAGCAATTCCAGCTCTACTGCTTCTGATGCTCGCCAGCGGGCGGCCAAAGCCAGCGCCGCCGGGATCCCCGCCGGCACCAGGGGCACCACCAACCGCTTGCAGACCATCGCCTCGGTTTGGGGATCAGGGGGCAAGAGCCGCAGCAGCGTATCCGGCAGCAGGGTAAAGCCGATCCCCGGCTGTTCCACTTGCTGAGGGCTGTAGAGGGCATGCAGCCGGTCGTAACGTCCTCCCAAGGCGATGACCTCCCCGGCGGCCACCGCCTGAAAAACGATGCCGGTGTAGTAAGCCAGGGTTTGCAGCAGGCTCAGATCCAGCACCACCTGCACTCCATGATCCTGGAGCACCTGGCAGAGCTGCCGCAGATCCCGCAGCCGCTCAGGCGGCACTGGCAGCCGCGCCAGGTTAGAAAGAACCTGAGCGGGCTGGCCCCGCAGCCCCAGGATTTGCAGGCCAATCTGGCGGGCGGCTTCCGGCAAAGGGGCCGATTCTAGGTAAACGTAGTCGAGCCGGGCAATGGCACGGCGCACCGCCGCTTGAGCCGTGGGGGCAACTGGGCTGAGCAGGCTTTCGGTCAGGCCCACATCGCCCAGCAGCAGCGTCCAAGCGGAGATGCCGACCGAGCGAATGCAATCGGCCAACAGCAGCAGGATCTCGGCATCGGCCAGCCATCCGCCCGCCCCGATCAGCTCCACCCCGGACTGAAAAAACTCCTGGCTGCTGTAGGATCCCTCCTCCCGCCGGCTGTTGCGGAAAACGCTGCCGTGGTAGTAGAGCCGCAGCGGCAAAGGCCCGCCGGCTAGACGGGTGGCCGCCGCCCGCACAAGGGAAGCGGTGAACTCCGGGCGCAGCCCCAGCATCATCCCTTCGCCATCCCGCAGTTGCAGCACCGCCTCGGCGCGGATGGATCCCCCCGCCAGCAGTGTTTCCAGCCGCTCCAGGGTGGGGGTGATGAGGCGCTGGTAGCCGTAGCGGCGAAAAACCTGGGTGAGCTGAGCCTCCAGCCTCTCCCGTCGCTGTACTTCCCGGGGCAGCAAATCGCGGGCGCCGCTGGGGGGGCGCAGGCTGCTGGAAAGGGTGGAAGCAGCTAAGGACTCCGTCCCGCTGACGCGATCGTACACAGGCTGCTCCGGCAGAGTGTCCTGCCGCATCATACTGGATCTGCGGGGTCAGCCGGGATCCCTGGGAAACTCAGGCCACTCCCAGATGGGGTCGGTGGAGCGCACCCGGTGCATCCCGGCGGCGGCAAAGCGGGCGAAGGCCGCCTCCGCCTGCTCGCTGAAATCCACCCCGCCGGGGATCACCACCGCTGAGGTGCAATCTTCCAGAAGATAAACTTTCTTAGCCAGGCTGGGATCCGTGGCTTGGATCTCCTGCAACAGGTCGTTCACCGTCCAGGCCACACAGTGGCTTTTGGCTTGGCCGGCCACGATCAGCGCGTCAAACTGCAACAGGTGGCAGATGAGGGACGCGTTTTTCTCGTCGATGGGATCCCCTTCCGGCCCGGTCAAGACCTCCGGACTGAGCACGGAATAATTTTCTGTCAAGGGGTTGGCTCCCTTGAGCTGCAGGCTGGGCTGGCTGTGGCGGGCCATGCCGTGAAAGAAGATCGCCTCTTCCACCGCCGGCACCAGAGCATGGCCGATCCCTCCCAACATGGAGTGGTAGGGCCAGACGATGAGGGGATATTTGCCCCCTTGCTCCAACTGCTCGGCGTAGTGCAGGGCATAAACCTGCAGCCGCGTCAGATCCCCTTGGGTGAGGTTGGCAGCCATTGCGGGGTTCACCCGCCACCGCCCGCAGCGAATATCGGCTGCCGAAATGGCCGTGGCCGGTTCAGGATGGGCTCCCTGCGCGTCCACCCAAAAGACGGGGTGGAAAATCTGCATGGCTGTGTGGGTGTCGAGGGTGGCGATGATCTGGGTGATGTGGGCCAAGTTGCGATAGATAAACTGACAAAGCCGTCGATTGTCTTCCACCGCACCCAAACCGCTGGAGCCGGCCACAAACAGCTCAAAGCCAGGGATGCAAAAGGTATTCTGCACATCGATCAGCAACAAGCCCACCCGCACCCGATCGGCCTCTGCCGGTGGGATCCCGTGCTCCTTGGCCCAGCGCTCGGCTTCTGCTGCCCGCTGTTGGTAGGGCACCCGCCAGATCTCTCCCACCCGCTCCGGCGCAAAGTGGGGCGGCAGGCCCGCCGGCGCCTCAACAGCTAGCTCCTCTAGCATGGGATTCATGGCGTTCTTCCACTGCAACTTGGCCGACCTCGCACAAGCGCGCTCAGGGTTGACGGGGTCGGGTGGATACTTATGGTTAATCTTACTATAAGTCGGGGCTAGAGTTTTGCCCAGGTGGCCGCTCATGTTCTCGGCTACGTTTGGGTTGGGTGTTTTGTCAAGACTGGTTTTTCCAGTCTTGCGGGGGTTGTGGTGCTGCTTGTGGATCCCTGACAGGCAGGCTTACTTATGGTAGGTTTCACTATAACCTTGGCGGCAACCCGCCGCGTGCTCCCGTCCCCCTCCACCTGCCCTGAGGTTTTTCATGTTGAGCCCTGATTTCTCGTCGTTGCGGCCCCAAGACTATGGTTTGCTGACGGATCTGTACCAGTTCACCATGGCCGCCTGCTATGTGGGGGAAGGGTTAGAGGCTCAGCCTGCTGCCTTTGAGCTGTTTGTGCGGCGGCTGCCCACCGACTATGGCTATCTGATCGCCATGGGGCTCGCCCAGGCAGTGGACTATCTGCAGCAGCTCAGCTTTGCCCCCGAGGCTTTGCAGGCGCTGCGGGAAACGGGCATTTTCGCCGATGCGCCGGAGCGCTTTTGGGATCTGCTGGCCCGCTGCCGGTTTGAGGGAGATGTGTGGGCAGTGCCGGAAGGAACCGCCATTTTCGCCAACCAGCCTCTATTGCGGGTGGAAGCCCCCCTCTGGCAAGCCCAACTGGTGGAGACCTACCTGCTGGCCACCTTGAACTACCAGACCCTGATTGCCACCAAGGCGGCCCGGATGCGGGATGCGGCGGGGGATGAGGCCATTTTGCTGGAGTTCGGCACGCGGCGAGCTTTTGGGCCCCAGGCGGGGCTGTGGGCGGCCCGGGCGGCGCTGGCTGCAGGGTTTAACGCCACTTCCAACGTCTTGGCGGCTCTGAAATTGGGGCGCAAGCCGGCAGGAACCATGGCCCATTCCCTGGTGATGGCCATCGCTGCTCTCTCGGGCGACGAGACCCGCGCCTTTCAATCCTTTCGGCGCTACTTTCCCCAGGCCGCGCTTTTGATCGATACCTACGATCCCATCCAAGGGGCGCGCACGGCAGCCCAACTCTTTGCGGCCACCCATCCGGATCAACTGGGATCGCGCGGGGAAATCGGCGGGGTGCGCATCGACTCCGGAGATTTGGAAGATCTCTCTCGCCGGGTAAAGCAGATTTTGCCCCAGGGAGCGCCGGTGTTTGTCAGCGGCGACCTCGACGAACACGAGATCGAGCGTCTGCATCGCTCCCAAGCTCCCATCAGCGGCTACGGGGTGGGCACCCGCCTGGTGACCGGGGAAGGGGTCAACGGGGTGTACAAATTGGTGGAAATCAACGGGATCCCGGTGGCTAAGGCTTCCTTTGCCAAAGCTACTCTTCCCGGGCGCAAGCAGATCTTTCGCAGCCCTGAGGGAGACTTGTTGGGCCGGTTCGATGAGCCCCCGCCCCCCGGCTACGAACCGCTGTTACGCCAGATCATGCACAGGGGTGTGCTACTGGCTCCCTTGCCAGATCTAGAAGCCATCGCCCGCACCAGCCGCGCTTCTGTGCTGCGCCTACCTCAGGGGGTGCGGCAACTGCGCCAGCCGGATCCCTGGCCCATGGCCCTGACCGCGGCCTTGCAACGGGTAAAAGACCACACCCTCGGTCAGGAATCTGCCTGAGGAAAGGGAGTTTTGCTGCATTATAATGTCTTAGCTTTCAAGTCTCTGCTTCGAGATCTGAGTTTTGCTATTGGACTTGAGCCACTTCGCTGCTTAGACTTTTCCCGCTCTTTGCCCCCAACTCTATGACCCAACGTGCCTTAATTACCGGCATCACCGGACAGGATGGCTCTTATCTGGCCGAGCTGCTGCTGCAGAAAAACTACGAAGTTCACGGCATCATCCGCCGCGCTAGCACTTTCAACACCGACCGCATCGACCACATCTACGTGGATGCCCATGACCCGCAAGCCAGGCTATTTCTCCACTACGGGGATCTCACGGACGGCACCACCCTGCGCCGGATCCTGGAACAGGTGCAGCCGACGGAAGTGTACAACTTGGGGGCCCAATCCCACGTGCGGGTGAGTTTTGATGCGCCGGAATACACCGTCGACGCGGTGGCCATGGGCACGCTGCGTCTTCTAGAGGCCATCCGCGACTACCAACAGCGCACCGGGATCCGGGTGAAGTTTTACCAGGCGGGATCCTCGGAGATGTTCGGCCTGGTGCAGGAGATCCCGCAGAAGGAGACCACCCCCTTCTACCCCCGCAGCCCCTATGCCTGTGCCAAGGTGTACGCCTACTGGCAGACGGTCAACTACCGCGAAGCCTACAATCTGTTCGCCTGCAACGGCATTTTGTTCAACCACGAGAGCCCACGGCGGGGGGAAACCTTTGTAACCCGCAAGATCACCCGCGCCGTCAGCCGCATCGTGGCCGGTAAACAAAGCAAACTGTACCTGGGCAACCTGGATGCTAAGCGAGACTGGGGCTACGCCAAAGACTATGTCGAGGGAATGTGGATGATGCTCCAACAACCCCAGCCGGACGACTATGTGTTGGCTACGGGGGAAACCCACACCGTGCGCGAGTTCGCGGAACGAGCCTTCGCGCTGGTGGGTCTGCCCATTACCTGGAAAGGCTCCGGCCCAGCCGAACAGGGATTGTATAAAGACCAGGTGTTGATCGAGATCGACCCCCGCTACTACCGCCCAACCGAGGTGGATCTGCTGCTGGGGGATGCTTCCAAAGCCAAGCGAGTCCTGGGGTGGGAGCCCAAAGTGAGCTTCCCACAATTGGTGGAGCTGATGGTGCTGGCCGACTTGGAAGCCATCGGCCTGGATCCGGATCCCATCCTGGGGGAACGGCGCACCCTCAACGGCCTGCTCAGCGAAGATCGCGCCTTCATCCGCACCCAACTGGGGGTTCATTACGACTGACAAGAGGGATAAGACGGTCGAGACGGGATCCCAAAAACCGCTTCGTCCCCCTTGCCCAGATCGGGGAGTGAACGCTTAATATAGGAGATCGCCAATTCTTCTAGCTTCCTGAACGTTCGACCCTGGACATCCTTTGCTGATTTCGGAGAACTGCCCGCATGTCCCGCTACACAGGTCCCCGTCTAAAAATTATTCGTCGCTTCGGGGGACTTGATCTGCCCGGTTTGACGCGCAAGCGCCCCAAAAATAACAATCCGCCCGGTATGCATGGCGCCGAGCGCAAGAAAAAGTCTGAGTATGCCATTCGCCTAGAAGAAAAGCAGAAGGTGCGCTTCAACTATGGGCTAAGCGAACGGCAGATGATCCGCTACATGCGCAAGGCACGGCGCTCCAAGGGATCCACCGGCTTGGCCCTGTTGCAGATGCTGGAAATGCGGTTGGATTGCATCGTGTTTCGTCTGGGCATGGCTCCCACCATCCCGGCAGCTCGACAGTTGGTGAGCCACGGTCACATAGAGGTTAACGGCCAAAAGGTCACCATTCCCAGCTATGGCTGCAAAGTGGGGGACGTGATTACGGTCAGAAACAAGGAATCTTCCCGCAAGCTGGTAGCCGCCTACGCAGAGTATCCGGGTCTGTTTCTACCTGACTACCTGGAGTTTGACAAAGAAAAGCTGCGCGGACGCATCAAAGAACTGCCCCCCCGCGAGCAAATTTGCGCTCCGGTCAACGAGCTTTTGGTGGTTGAGTTCTATTCCCGTAAGCTCTAAGGATCCCTTTTGCTGCTAACTCCCCTCTCCCCCTGGGAGAGGGGCTGGGGGTGAGGGAGCAAAGCCAAGGAGATGGGTTAGAGGCTGCCGATGGCCCGCCGCAGTTGTACCAAGGCGCGGTTGTAGGCGATCACAGCATCGGAAAGGTTGCCACGGGCGGTGGTGAGGGCAGCTTCGGCATTGATCACCTCTGTCTGAGTGCCCACCCCCGCTTGCAAGCGCAGCCGGGCCAAGCGCAGGCTTTCTTCTGCCGAGGCAATCGCCACTTTGGCCGAGTCGATCTGCTCGCGGCTGGAGCTGAGGGTCAGGAAGGCTTCTTCCACCCCCCGCTGGATTTCATTGCGGGTGCCAACGAAATTGCTCACGGCCACTTGTCCATCGATCTGGGCTTGGCGGGCTTGGGCAGATGCTGCTCCCCCATCGAACCACGTCAAGCTGAAATTGGCTCCGACCGAATAGCCAACATCAAAACTGTTGCGGCTGGCGTTGAAATCGTTAACGGCATCGAGGGTGGCGAACAAACCGACCTGGGGGCCATTGCGGGCTTGGGCCAGGCGCACACGGCTTTGGGCTTGTTCCAGCTCGCGGCGTTGGCGCTCCAGCTCTTGTCGTTGGGCGAAGGCAGCGATGATGGTCTCTTCCAAGCTGAGATCCCATTCTCCCATCGGCTCGATGCGGTCGCTGGCCAACACATCGGTGGGGCTGGGAAAGTTCAGCAGTTCGGCCAGACGGCGGCGATTCAGTTGTTGGATGTTTTGGGCCGCCAGCAAGGCTTGTCGATTGTTGGCCAATTCCGTCTCTGCTTGGAGAATCTCGAAGCGCGTGCCCAGCCCGGCCCGTTCTCGGGCTTGAGCATCCCGCAGGGTGGCTTCCGAGCTTTCGACAGCAGCCTGTCTGATGGCAACCCTGGCATCGGCGCTTTGCAGATCGTAGTAGGCGTTGGCCACAGCTTGTTTGACCGTCTGCAGGGCTTGCTCCAGTTGCAGTTGGGCGACGCGCAGAGCTTCTTGGGCCAGCTTCAGGTTTTGCTCCCTGAGGCCAGTGTCAAAAGCGGTGTACTCCACCCGCACCACGCTGGCTGAGAAAGTGTGAACTTCGCGGCTTGGCCCGCCGCCGGGTGAAGGAGGTTCGCTGTATTGGTAACTGGCTCGAGTGGAGAGGCTGGGAGCAAAGGCAGCTTGAGCGACGGCCACCCCGGCCTCGGCCCGCTCGACGGCCAGCCTGGCCTGCTGCACAGTTGGGTTTTGGGCCACGGCGAGCTCCAGGGCTTGTTCTAAAGACAAGCCCTCTCTTCGCTCAATGCGCACCTGCAAGGGGGATTGGGGTACTACCAATTCTTCAGCCGTCAAGGCTCCCTGCACCGCCAGGTCAGCGGCAGGGGCGGAGTCGGCAAGGTTGGGGGGAATCGATAGGGTGGGGGGGGGTGGGGGGGTGAGGATTTCGCGGCTGTTGGGCAGAGCAAAAGTAGCGGAGCCAGGGGCTTCCGGCTGGGCAAGAGCAGGAGCAACCCAGAGCAGACTCAACAGTAGGCCACAGGGGGCGGAACGGGCAAGGTGCAACTGGGATCCCGCCAAGCCCATCTGCCCTTGAGGAAGTCGCAGCGGATCCCCAGCTACATTTTCCATCGCCATCGTGTTGGGATTCTCAACATCACCCCTAGCAGTATCGCAGAATGAAAGACAAAAATAAGACGGTTTTCCACAGGATCTCTTGCTGCTCCGCTGACCTGCCCGACCTGCGTCCGGTGGGATTTGCGCTCTGCCCAAGCACTGGGTTCGATGGAATGCCACCAAGTAGATTTAGGATCTGAGTAGCACGAGTTCAGCCATGACCAGTCCCAAGCCGGCATCTTCTCCCCCCCAAAACTCTCCGCCCCTCTGGCTCAGCCTGGCGTTGGGGCTCACCACCGCTCCGGTTCTGTTGGGCCTGGTCTTGGCGGATCGGGCCGGCAAATGGCTGGGATCCCTGAGCTGGGAAGATCCGGGTTGGTGGCTGGGGGAACGGCTGCCCAACTTGGACAGGGCCACGCTGCAGGCCCATGAGCAACAGCGCAAAAACTCTGCCCCAGTCGAGAATTCTTAGCTTCCCTATTGCTTGCGTATCATAGGTAAAGCGAATCTGCAGCAGGAGTTAACAGCCTTTGCGTAGACTGGCCAGACCGCCGCAGGAGTTCACCTCCGGGTTCTCGGGGGTGCTGTTTTGGTTGAGCGCATTCCTCTTCACGGCGGTGGTGAGCGCTTGTCTGGGCTATCTATTCGGCCAACGAGCCCTATCGGGGGTTTCTTCTCCCGTCACCGGTTCCGGTCAGGCTTCTCGCTCCCGCGCAGTTCGGGATCCCCGCAGCGTGCCCTTGCTGAACGAGGCTGAGGTGATCGCAGCAGCGGAAGCAAACCTTCGCCCACCCCCAACGCCTACCCCTCTTTTCACGGCAACGCCCACGCCAGTCGCAACACCTACCCCAACGCCCACCCCCCGCCTGTCGCCTGAGTTGGCGGCGGCCCCCTCTCCAACGCCTACCCCCCGACCTGTCACTCCATCTCCGCCGCCTCCCCGCGCCTCGTCACCGGCGCCCACCCCACCTCCCCTCCCTCGGCAAGTTGCCACCAGTGGCCAGGTTGCCATGCAGGTGCTCTCGGTTCGTCGCGAGGGAAGCCAAGTAGTCTTGAATGTGGCTATGCAGAACAACTCGTCAGAGACGGTGCGCTTTCTCTACAGCTTCATGAACGTTACCGACGACAACGGACGCTCGATCAACGCTCTTGCCCAAGGTTTGCCGGGTGAGCTGCCCCCCAACAGCCAAGTTTTCCAGGGCATCATCCGCATCCCGGCTTCCAGCTTGGCCGGATCCCGCTCCCTGTCCCTGAGTTTGGCCGATTACCCCAGCCGCCGCCACCGAGTGGGAGCCAGCGGGATCCCGGTGCCGCCCTAGCCCCCCTCTTCTTTTGGCTTCAGGCCGGGGATTCGTTCGCGCTCTTGGGGCTAGATCCCCAGGTCTTTACAGGGAAACATGAGGTGGCAGTGCCCAGTCCAACCTTTGAACAGCCTGAGCAAATCCGAGAGCTCTTCGACCGCATTGCTCCCCACTACGACTTCTTTAACCAAACCTTGAGCTTGGGTCTCCATCAGGTTTGGAAGCGCATGGCCGTGCGTTGGTCGGGCGCCAGCTCAGGGGATCACGTGCTGGATCTGTGCTGCGGAACCGGCGATCTGGCCCTGCAGTTGGCCCGCCGAGTAGGACGCAGGGGTCGTGTAGTGGGCCTAGATTTCTCTCCCGCCATGCTGAACATTGCCCGGCACCGCTCCCGGCAGCTATTCCCTAACCATCCCATCGAGTGGGTTCTAGGAGACGCTCTGACCTTGCCTTTTCCCAACGATAGCTTCGATGCCGTTACCATGGGCTACGGCTTGCGCAACGTGAGCGATATTCCCCAAGCCTTGCGCGAGATCCGACGGGTGCTAAAGCCGGGGTGCCGTGCCGCCATTTTGGATTTTCATCGCCCTACAGGGATCCCTTTTCTCGAACACTTTCAGCGCTGGTACTTGAACACCCAGGTCGTTGCCCAGGCCAAAGCCTTGGGACTGGGATCCGAATATGCCTACATCGATCCCAGCCTGGATCGCTTTCCATCTGGAGAAGAGCAACGGCGAATAGCCCTGCAGGCAGGGTTTGCTAGCGCCAAATTTTACCCCCTAGCGTGGGGCATGATGGGAGTACTGGTGATTGAGGCCTGTCACTGCGATCGTCAGTGTAGCGCCTCATAGGGATCCTTTCGCCTCTGCCTAAGTAGATAGGGATCCACCTGAGGCTCAGGCTCTGACCTAAACCATTGGTAGCAAACAAGCTGGACATCTTCTTGATTAAAAAACGGTGGATTCTGATGGTGAGAGGGGAGATCCTTGTACAATTCCTCATCAATAAACAACTCATCCAGCGAGTCAATTAGATTGGCAACATCCCGATCCTTCTGATAAGTTTCCCAAAGTTTCTTACAGTCTCTCTTCTATGTACGAATGCTTTTGATATGGGTAGCCAAGTCCAGCTTCCACCCCGTTCTCACGGGGAATTTTTGCGCTGGGTAAACCGGTTTATGGGCAGCGTTCAGATCCTAACTCCTCCAGAACTGGCTGAGCAGCATGCCAAGCTGGCTGAGGAACAGTTGCAGAGGTACCTAGAGCACACTCGATGCGGGCAAGATAGAAGGCCGGGACGAGACGTCGAGGATCTCACTCCGGCAGACGGGCCAAGCTGACCCCTCGGTAGTAATAGGCCAAAATTTGGTGGTAAGTCCAGCCCTGACGGGCCAATTCTTGGGCGCCCCACTGGCTCATGCCAATGCCATGCCCGTACTTGGGATAGGGGCTAAAATCCGGCAGACTTCTCAAGTAGGGGATCCCGCTCACCCCAACGGTTTGGCTGCCGGCGCTGGCGCTGTACATGGCGTTTACAAATTGCCCCCCATACACCATGACGATGCCGCGGGTGGCGTGTGTTGCTGCTAGGGCGGCGGCTGAGCGCTGCGAGAGGCCCCGATACACCTGGGAGCGGGTGTCGCTAAACACATCAAACCAGCCGCGGGAATTGCGGTGGTGAAGAACATAGGTGCGGGCCGCCACCGCCTGGGCCTTGAGGGCCTCGGGTAAGAAGCGGGATCCCATCTCGGCTTCCACCACGCCGGCCACGTAGTCTTCTAGATCCACGTAGTTGATGGCCATTACCCTGTTATACCCGGTCAAGAGCACCTTGCCGGAATACCAGCGGCCATCCACCGCCACCAGGCCACCCGCTGGCGGCTCGATGAACAACACCGGGCTGACCACCCCCTGCAGGCGCACCCCTTGAGGGCCGGGCTGGGCCAAAAACCCTTGCATGGGCGGCAACTCGGCCAGCACCTCTTGGCGGCTGTTGGTCAGTTGGGCGGGGCGAGAAACGCCCACCACCACAGGGGCGGTGGCATCGGCCAATTGCACGCGCACCGTCACCCCCCAAGCGCTCTCTATCCATCCCCCTAAGGTGCCCACCAGCAGGGATCCCATCAGGGCAAGCCAACCCCGTGCTCCCATAGCCTCTGTCCAGAGTTCTTTTTTGTACAGCAACCCCAGCCTAGGATAGAGCAAATCGGACTTGGGAACGAAAATCAGGGTGCCTAAAGGGCGGGACGGGATCCCGTTGACAAGGGAGTGGGCGGATGGGGTTGCTCCAAAGGGAGAGGATCAGGTTGTCGAAACCGATCCGGTTCCAGGCCCAAGGCAAAGCACAGGGAGGATCCCGGTCGTCCATTGGAGAAGCAGAGAAAAGCTCCCAGCGAAGCCAATGCCAGAAGGGCCGCATAGCCGAACATGGCCCGATAGCCGGATCCCAGCGCCAGGGTGCCCAGGATCGGCCCCGCCAGCCCAATGCCCAAGTCAAACCCACACATCACCAAGCTGAACAAACGCCCCCGCTCCGCCGGCTCAGAGCGATCGGCTACCAGGGCGGAGATCAGCGGGATCAAGGTGCCAAAACCCGACCCCACCACGATCCCGGCGACAAGAAAAGCCCCGACGCTGTCGGCAACCAACAGGATCCCCATCGCCAGAGCATAGGTGGCCAAGCTCAGAGAGATAAACGGCCCCCGCCCGTAGCGATCGGAAGCGCGACCAGCCAGCAGGCGCACGCCGAAGCTGGCAAAGGCCACCGCCGTATAAAAAAGACCGGGATTGAGGGGAACTCCGACCTCTTGGATCAACAGGGCCACAAACGTGGTCTGGGTGCCGAAGGCCAGCCCCACCAAGAGCATGACCCCGGCGAGAGAGCACACCTTGGGGTTGAGCACAAGGCTCCAAAACGCTCCATCCGGGGGCAGGGATCCCCAACCCCCACGGCGCTGCTCGCGAACCGATTGGGTACAGAGAAAGCCCACCAACCCCAGCAGAGCGGCAAAGAGAAACAGAGGGCCATAACCAACCAGCTCCTGCAAAAAGCCGCCCAAAGCAGGGCCGATGGCTACACCAATGGGATTGACCAAACTCATGTAGCCCAAGATCTCGCCGCGTTTTGCTTCCGGGGCAAAATCCGCCACCAAAGTAACGTAGGCGGTGGCAAAAGCGGCGATGCTGATCCCGTGAAAGGCCCGCACCAGCGCTATCCACGGGATCCAATCCCAGAGCCAGTACCCCAAAGGCGCCATCCCCGCCGCGCCCATGCCGATGAGCAAGACGATCCGGCGACTATGGCCATCCGCCAGCCGCCCCAACCAAGGGCGAAAAGCCAGCAGCCCAATCGAGAAGGCCCCCATCACCAAGCCCACCTCTTGGCTGGTGCCGCCCACATCCCGGACGTAGAGCGGCAGTGTGGGCAACAGCGAAGACAGACTGGCCCAAAAGAGCAGCCCGGCCACGAAGAGAATGCCCAAGTTGCGCCGCTGCGCCGGCTGTAGCTGCCCGAATACCCTCACGCCCACTCCCGATGAAACTCTCACAACCCTGCCAGGGAGCAAAGCCGTCTCCACAGCATCCCTGAACAGAAATATTACGAAATGTCTATTTGGGTGCTGACTTTTTCAATCTTAACCTCTTGTCTGGAACTGTGCAGGATCCCTGTTCAGGGGCAGCCGTTAGCCTGGAAGTGGCCTTTTTGTACGCTCGCCTATGGTGGAACGGTCGGATCCCTTGACTCGCGGTTTGGTTGCCCTGATTCGGGGCTACCAGATAGGCATCTCCCCTTGGCTGCCTCCTGCCTGCCGCTACTACCCCACCTGCTCCCAGTACACCCTGGAAGCGGTGCGGCGCTACGGCGCCATCCGAGGCAGTTGGCTGGGGATCCGCCGCCTCTGCCGCTGCCACCCTTGGCATCCGGGGGGCTACGACCCGGTGCCCGACTTGCCAGGATCCGCACCTGACGAAACTTATCGCCCCAGCCGAGATTGATTGACGAGGGGGATCCCTGTCAGGCCAAGATCGGTGTTGCCGGAAAAGGCTGTATTTGGGAGCCGGTCAGTCAGGAATAGCAGGCCACCGCCTCGATTTCCACCAAGGCATTCAAGGGCAAGCCAGCCACCTGCACGCAAGAGCGGGCCGGCGCCGGGTCTGCGGCAAAAAACTCTCGATAAACCTCGTTCATGGCGGCAAAGTCTTTCATATCCGCCAAAAAAACGGTTGTCTTCACCACATTGGCCAGGCTCGTGCCCCCTGCTTCCAGCACCGCCTTCAGGTTCAGCAACGCCTGCCGAGTTTGCGAGGCAACATCTTCCCCCGCCAACTTGCCGGTTTTGGGATCCAGGCCCACCTGGCCGGCGGCAAACAGAAAAGGCTCCGAAGCAACAACGCCCTGGCTGTAAGGGCCGACAGGAGCAGGAGCGGCCTCGGTTTGTACAGCACAAGGGCCTGGCCCGGTTTGGCCCTGCGGATGGCCCATCGCGGAATTGGCCAGATTGCTCGGCTCCATAGAGGTTTGCCCCCGTGAAGAGAAGCTCTTTCGCTACGCTACCACAGGCGGATCCCAGAGAAGACGAACCCGCAATGCCAAAATAGGCTTGTCGGGAAGAAAAAGTGCTCATGCCTTTGATCAAGTTGCAAACCTCTCTGCAGCCAGAACCTGCCACCGTGGCAGACCTACTCAAGTTCCTCTCTGCTGCTCTGGCTAAGCAGTTGGGCAAGTCGGAAGCCTACGTAATGACTGCTTTTGAAGGAGGGATCCCGATGACCTTTGCCGGCAGCGCCGATCCCTGCTGCTATGTAGAGATCAAGAGTATTGGGCAGTTTTCCGCCGATCAAACCCGATCCCTGAGCGAGTTTTTTTGCAGCACCATCGAGGACAAATTGGGGATCCCCAAGAAGAGGATTTACATTGAGTTCGGCGATGCCAAAGGCTATCTTTGGGGATGGAACGGCACGACCTTTGGGTGAAAGCTACTTCACACAAGTCAAGCATCTCCTCGCCTGGCTGCTCCAGCCTATCTAGCAAAAGCTTTTTGACGCTCCCGACCGCCGTGGCAGACCCCACCCAACCCAGAACAAATCCCGCAAAGCAGCAGCTTCTGCTGAAGCTTGCTGGCGTTTTGGGCGTGGCCGTTCTTGTTTTTTGGGCAGCCCATCGATTGGGATTTTTTGGAGTTATTCAAGACTGGTTCGCCGAGGCTCTGGGCTGGGTGGAAGGCTTGGGGCCGGTGGGGCCGGTGCTTTTCATTGCCATCTACATTGTGGCCACTGTGCTGCTTCTGCCGGCTTCGGTGCTGACCTTGGGCGCAGGGGCTGTGTTTGGGGTGCTGGCTGGGGCTTTGTACGTGCTGATTGGGGCAACCATTGGAGCCAATTTGGCCTTTCTCATTGGGCGCTACTTGGCGCGGGAACGGGTGGCCAGATGGATCGAGGGCAATCCCCGGTTTGCGGCCATCGATCGGGCGGTGGGGCGCGAGGGATGGAAGATCGTCGGCTTGATTCGTCTGTCGCCCGCCTTTCCCTTTAATCTGCTCAACTACGCTCTGGGACTGACCCAAGTTTCTTTTCTGGATAACCTGCTGGGCACCGTCGGGATCGTGCCGGGCACCTTTATGTATGTGTACATCGGCTCGCTGGCGGGATCCCTGGCCAACAGGGAAGGCCTGGATCCCCAAGCGCAAATGGTTCAGTGGGCCGTTCGCCTTGTGGGCCTCATCGCCACCGTAGCTGCCACCGTCTACATCACCCGTGTGGCTCGGCAAGCCCTACGGGAAGTGGTGGAGCCTGTCTAGGCCAATCCAAGTCAGGTTTGAACTGGGGAGCCCGCGGGGGGTTAGCAGCGTCCACCCTTGCGCAGAGGCTTAGCCAACCAGTTGGCAGAGGGTCTCTTGTCTTTCTCGGTCTTGTTCGGCCAGTTCCTGGATGGCCCGTTGGTACACCTGGGCGGGTGTGGATCCCTGGTTGACCTGCTTCAGCCAGCGCTGGGCCTCGTTGCCCTGTTGGAGCAGAGTTTGCAGGGGAGCCAAGAAGCAGCCCAAGCCCTGGGGTTGGCCGATGCGCCAGGCTTCGGTCAGCAGCTCTTCAATCCACTCCTGGGCTAAGCGTTCGCGGCCAGTGCGCCAGTCGAGCAAGCGGGCTTGCAGCGATTCTCGAGCAGCAGCCTGCTCGTTGGCCTCGCAAAGGCTCTCCAGCTCCGCTGGGGTAAAAGGCCCCCCCAAGGGATCCAGCGCCTCCGGCTGAGATAGCAATTGCCAGAGGCGGGCCTCTACTAGGGCGGTGATGGCCAGAATCATCACCGGATCCGCCACCAGGTCGCAGATGCGCAGCTCCACCCGGTTAAGCTGGTAGGGCCGCTCCGGGCCGTTGGGCCGCACAGAAGCCCAGAGGTGGCGTACATTCTGCATCGTGCCCAGGGCCAGTTGCTCCTGCATCCAGGTGATGTAATGGGCGTGATCCCGGAAGAAGGGCACCTGGGCTGGCGTTTTGGGAAACACCTGCCAACGGCTGGAATGGTAGCCCGTTACCTGGCCGTCCAGAAAAGGAGAAGAAGCGCTCAGGGCCAAATAAAGAGGGGCTTCCGCCCGCAATAGGCGACAGGCGAGGAAGATGGCCCCCGTATCCGGCAGACCGACATTGATGTGGATGCTGGCGGTCACCACCCGCGTGCCGTAGGTGCGCTCGATGTAGTCGTGGTAGGGGTTGCCCGGATCCGAGCGCTCGAAGTGGTCGCTGCCGCCCAAAGCCAGCGTGCTCCCCGGCAGCAAGGTGTAGGGGCCCAGGCGGCGCAAAAATTGCCGCAATTGCAGCCGGGGTTGTAGCAGGGCGCAGAGCAGGTCTTCGTAGCGGCGGAGAGGAGGAGTGATGTATTCAACGTTGCGCCGATCGGGTTCTCGCACAAACTCCGGCAAAGCCTGGCAGATGCGATCCGATAAGCCCACCACTTCCCCGGCGGCGGTGCCGGTGTACATCTCCACCTCAAAGCCCTTGGTCAACAGCACAGGCCAGCCTCCAGCCGCAGCCTCCTCAGTCTACCTTTTTCCTCCTCTACCCATTTTCCCAGTCTCGCCCCACATTACAATGTCGGCAGCACTTGAAGGCAGAAGTAAGGCGAGATGCGGGATCCCATCTATATCCTAGGGGCGGGGCCGGCGGGCATGGCGGCTGCCTATCGCCTGACCCAGCTAGGCTTCCCCGTGGTGGTGGTGGAACGAGAAGACAGGGTCGGGGGCCTGGCCAAAAGCATTCGCTACCAGGGGTTCATTCTCGACTATGGCCCGCACCGGTTTTTTACCAAGATCCCAGCGGTGCTGGAGCTGTGGAACCGGGTTTTGGGATCCGAACAGGTGACTGTCCGGCGGCTTACCCGCATCTACTACCGCGAGCAATATTTTCAGTACCCCATTCAAGCCTGGGAAGTCCTGCGCAAAGTCGGCTGGTGGGAAAGTCTGCGCATTGTCCTTTCCTACCTCTGGGCCCAACTCATCCCCCACCCAGCTCCCCAGAACTTTGCCGACTGGGTCAAAGGAAAATTTGGTAGCCGGCTTTTTCAGATGTTCTTCAAAGGCTACACGGAAAAGCTGTGGGGGATCCCTTGTACCGAAATCAGCGCCGATTGGGCCGCTCAGCGCATCAAAGGTCTCAGCCTTGGGCAAGCGATCCGCAAGGCCCTGGGGTGGAACCGCGGCTCCGTCAAATCACTGATTGACCAATTTCAGTTTCCTCGCCTGGGATCCGGCCAGCTCTACGAAAAAATGCAGGAGTTTTTGCTGGCCGAGGATCAAAAAGTTTGGCTAAATACAGAGGTCATTGCCCTTAGGCAGGAGGGATCCCGGATTGTTGAGCTGCAACTGCGCCATCTTCAGGATGGAAGGGAAACATGGGTCTCCCCCTCCCACGTCATCTCTTCGATCCCTCTGACAGTGTTGGTGCAGAGCCTGCGGGAACTGCCTCCCCCAGAAGTGCTGCAGGCAGCCCGCAACCTCAAGTTTCGCAACACGGTTTTGGTTTACTTGATCGTGGAGGGATCCCAGCTTTTCCCCGACAACTGGCTGTATATCAACGACCCAACAGTGCAGGTTGGTCGGGTAACCAACTTTGCCAATTGGTCACCGGCTATGCTCCCCAACCGGGAACAAACCCCCTTGTGCTGTGAGTATTGGTGCAACTTTGGGGATCCCTTGTGGCAAGCCCCTGAGGAGCAATTGCTGGCTTTGGCTGAGAAGGAGCTACGCCAAATTGGCCTGCTGCAAGGCCAGAAGATCCGCGGCGGCTTTGTGGTGCGCCTGCCCCGCACCTATCCCATCTACGCCGGCAGCTACAAAGAAGATCTAGCCACTTTGCAGAAGTATCTTGGCCAGTTTGAAAACTTGCAACTGGTGGGTCGCTACGGCTCGTTTAAGTACAACAACCAGGATCACAGCTTGCTGATGGGCCTATTGGCGGCGGAAAACGTCCTCCGCCCCGGCAGCCACGATCTCTGGCAGGTGAACTCCGATGACGATTACCAAGAAGAGATCAAAGTGCCACCCCCACCTGCGAAGGTCCGGCGATGAGCTTCTCTCTTAGCCATCTGTTGCGGCAAAGCCGGCAGCGTCTTGCCCCTTTCTCTATCCAGGTTCTGCTGCCAAGCTTAGCCTTGACAGGGTTGCAGATCTTCTTAATCTCCCTTTGGAGCCAGGAGGATGACTATGCTTCCATCTTCAAGGGTTTAACCCAGTGGGATAGCCATTGGTATTTGGGGATTGTGCGGCAGGGCTATCAGTTTGTCGGCTTTGACAAGATTGCCTACGAGCAGAGCAATGTGGCCTTCTTTCCTGGCTACCCTCTGGCCGTTATTGCCCTCAGCCGCTTGTTGCGGGTTGAGCCTGAGTTAGGGCTTTACCTGACCGCCCAGCTCTTTTGCTGGCTGATGTGGGTTTATCTCCTTCTACTTTACCGTCTCTGGCAGATCCCCTTGCTTTGGCAAGTTTTGGCAAGTTTGATGATCTTGGTCTATCCCAGCAGCTTTTACCTTGTCGTGGGCTACAGCGAATCCCTCTTTATGGCCAGCTTGTTGGGTTTTTTCTACTGGTCGGCCCACTTGAATTCAATGAGGTCAGGACTCCTGGCCGGGATCCACGGCTTGGCGATGAGTGCCACCCGCATTGTGGGTTTGCCGGTGGCGCTGGTTCCTCTGCTGCGGCTATCCCGCCCTTGGTTTTGGACAGCCAGCGCCGTTGTTTTGGCCTTGTCGGGCGGGCTGAGTTTTTTCCTCTACTGTCAGCTCCGCTTTGGCCGCTGGGATCTCTACCTGGAAATGCAGCGCTACTTTGGCCCCAGTTCTTTCGATTACCTGGCTATTATTCAACCTCGTACTTATGCCCCCCTCTTTTCTCTTGGGTACTGGCAGTCTTTGTTTTCCTTTTCCGAGGCTTTGGGGGATGGGATATGGGCCATTTCCCTCAGTCAACTGTTTGTTCCCCTCACCCTGGGATCCCTAGTTGTTACCAGTTTGCTGGATGGGTGGAGTGTCCTGGCCGGCAAGAGCCGGCGCTGGCAGGAGCGGCTGGGGCTCCATTTGGCTGCCTGGATTATGTTCTCCATTTCCGTGGCCGGCATGAGTGCCGTGGCCCAGAGAAGTATGATCCGCTACTGCCTGCCGGTTCACACCCTGCAGGTGCTGGCCTGGTTGCATGGGATCAGATACACCGATTTCAGCTTCATCCCCCAACAGGTGCGTTTCTATCTTGGCAGTGTCCTGAGGCTGGGCTACTGGATCTTGGCTTTAGTCTTCTTTGCCCTAAACCAAATCCTCGCCTGGCGCTACGTCCAGCATCTTTGGGTGGCTTGATCGAACCTTGGTAGTGAAGCTGATGAGTTTGCGTCCTAGCCTTCTGCTGCAGCAGATTCGCAAATGTTTAGTTGGCTTCTCTACTCGGATTTTTTTGCTGGGCTTAGCGCTGACTATCCTGCAAGTGTTAACGATATACCTCTGGACAAAACGCGGCAGCTATGCTTCTGCTTTTACAGCCCTGAGCCAGCGCGATAGCTATTGGTACCTGAGCATTGTAGAGCGGGGGTATCAGTTTGTGGGCTTTGACAAGATTGCCTACGAGCAAAGCAATGCAGCTTTCTTTCCCGGCTATCCTCTGGCAGTGACCATAATGAGCCGCCTATTAGGAGTTGATCCGGAGCTGGGGCTTTATCTCACTGCTCAGCTCTTTTGTTGGCTGATGTGGGTTTATCTCCTTCTACTTTACCGTCTCTGGCAGATCCCCTTGCTTTGGCAAGTTTTGGCAAGTTTGATGATCTTGGTCTATCCCAGCAGCTTTTACCTTGTCGTGGGCTACAGCGAATCCCTCTTTATGGCCAGCTTGTTGGGTTTTTTCTACTGGTCGGCCCACTTGAATTCAATGAGGTCAGGACTCCTGGCCGGGATCCACGGCTTGGCGATGAGTGCCACCCGCATTGTGGGTTTGCCGGTGGCGCTGGTTCCTCTGCTGCGGCTATCCCGCCCTTGGTTTTGGACAGCCAGCGCCGTTGTTTTGGCCTTGTCGGGCGGGCTGAGTTTTTTCCTCTACTGTCAGCTCCGCTTTGGCCGCTGGGATCTCTACCTGGAAATGCAGCGCTACTTCACTGGCGTGCAGGCCAATTACCAAGCCCTTTTCCAAGCTTCTACCTATGTTCTTTCCCCTGAGCGATGGCAAGTCTTGCTCTCTCCTTCTGCACCCGTGAAGGATCCTGGCCTGTGGTCTGATGCTCTCAGCCAACTGTTTGTGTCTGTTACGTTGGGATCCCTAGTTGTTACAGGCTTGCTGGATGGGTGGAGTATCCTGGCCGGCAAGAGCCAGCGCTGGCGGGAGCGGCTGGGGCTCCATTTGGCTGCCTGGGCCATGTTCTACATCGCTGTAGCCGGCATGAGTCCCCTGGGCCAGCGAAGCATGATTCGCTACTGCCTGCCGGTTCACGTCGTACACGTGCTGGCTCTCGTGCACTGGGCCAAGCACACAGATTTGGGCTTTCTTCCCCTCTGGGCTCGTCCCCACCTGAGCAGAGTTCTCAAGCTGGGCTATGGGCTTCTGGCTCTCATCTTCCTCGTCCTCAACCAAATCTTGACCTGGCGTTACACCCAGCATCTCTGGGTGGCTTGACTCCACTTTCTTGAAGATAGGATGTGAGGGATCCCGACTTCTCCCCAACTAGGAGCTGTGGCCTTTTCTTCTCCCCGCAAGTTGCCTCGGCAGAAATCGTCCCTGCGGGTGGCTCAGCCGATTGAGCCCACCAAGATCTACCCCTGCCCGTGTTGCCATCAGGGTCAGTTGCGCCTGATCACCCTGACCGAGGCTTTTGGCTGCAGCCGTTGCCAGCATATTTTCGCCATCACCCCCGACCGTTTGCATATTGAGCAACTGGCGGTTTCTTATCCCTATCGCAAAATGTGGTTCTGGAACGGCCATCAGTGGGTCTTGCGGCGGGAAAATGCCCTCCAGGGATCCACGCTCTTGGGCCTCACCTTTAGCCTGGGGGTTGTTTTGGTGGTGGGGTTTATCGGTGCGGTGCTCTTTCCCAGCCAAACCCAGTTGCTCAGTTGGTTTCTGATTCTTGGCTTGTTGCTGACCCTGTTGATGGCCACGGCGATCCTGCTGCTGCGGCGGCCTTAAGATTGGCGGGACTTTCCCCGGCGATCCCCTGCAGAATCAGCAGCCCCGGCACTTGTGGATCCAGCCATTTCTTGTTAGCAGTGGTCTGGAGAAGGGAGCAGGTCTGTCGTCGGTCAGCCAGGCAGGAGAGAAGCGAGTGACAGATTTCGGTTCAGCCTTTGACCTAAGCACTACTCTGCGACAGGTACGCCGTTTGCTGCCGCAGATGCAGCGGCTGAGCAGCCAAACCAAGCGCCAGGCCCTGTTGGCTCTCTCGCGTTGTTTGCTGGATCGCTCCGATCTGCTGCTGGAGGCCAATACCCTCGACCTGGAAAGCTGCCGCGAGCAAACCCTGCCGGAGTGGATCCTCAACGGCCTCAAGCTCACTCCTGAGCGCCTGCAGCGATCCGCCCAGTTGCTTGCTCTCTTGGCCCAACAGCCGGATCCCATCGGTAGCCTGGAGAGGGGGTGCCGTCAGGACAACGGGCTGTTTATTGGCCGCTACCGCGTTCCTTTGGGGCTGATCGCCTTGGTCTACGAGATCTACCCCGAGTTTGCCTTGAATGGCATTGGCATGTGTCTCAAGACGGGCAATGGCGTGATTCTGGCCGGCAGCGGCCCTATCCAGAAAACCCATCAGGCCCTGGTCAACCTGTTGGCAGAGACCGCCTACGAGCACGGGATCCCGGAAGGGGCCATTCAAACCCTGCCCGTCCAAGACCAAACGGCCGATCCTCAGGCCGATTCCCCACTGTTGCTGTTGTTGCAGCAAACCCGCTACGTGGATCTGGTGATCCCCTGTGGTCGCCCCGGCTGGGTGGAGTTCCTGTTGCAGGCCAGCAAAGTGCCGACTCTGGTCACCCATCTGGGGTACGGCCACATCTACGTGGATCGCACGGCTCCCTGGCCTTTGGTCAAGTCAGTTGTGTTGGATCCCCTGGCCCAGTATGGCGCGGAAGGGATCCCGATTTATCAGCCCCTCACCCTTTGGCTGCTGATCCACACCGATTGGTCCGCCAATCATCTGACCGCCCTGATTGAAGACTTGCTGGGTCAAGGGATCGATATACAGGCAGCAGCCCCTATTCTGGAGCGATTCCCCCAGCTTCACCCGCTTGGGGAGGGCTTTGACTCCACAGAACAGCCTCATCTGCGCCTACAGCCCGTTGCCGACCTGACGGAGGCGATCGCCTGGATCAACAAAAATGGCTGTCGTCAATCGGAGACGATCCTCACCGATAGCCAATCGGCAGCCCAGCGCTTTCTCCAGGAGGTGGATGCCGCCCTGATCCACCTCAACACGTCCCCCCTCTCGGCAGGCCGGGGAGCCGGGATCCCCACCTTGGGAGCGTTTCGCGACCTGTCTTTGGGCATTTCCACCCAGCGGCTGCACGTGCGCGGGCCCATTGACCTGGAAGCTTTGACAACAGTGAAGGTGGTGGCTCAGGGTGGCCTGTAGCGGGGAAAAGTTGGGATCCCGAACTGCCGTTCTCCCCAAAAGCCAGGAGATGGCGTGAGACTAGAAAGGGAGGGATGCCGGCCCGGTCGTCCGACGTCCAACCCAGCCCAACAGACGGGGGAGAACTCCTTTGGGGATTGACCTGCGCAGTTATGTGTTTTTGGATCGGCTCCAGCCCCAGTACGCGGCCTACCTGGGCACGGTGGCCCAGGGCTTTTTGCCCCTGCCAGGGGATACTTCCCTCTGGGTCGAGATTTCCCCCGGCATCGAGATCAACCGCGTCATGGACATCGCCCTCAAAGCCACTTCGGTGAGGCCTGGGCTGCAGGTGGTGGAGCGCCTCTACGGCCTTTTGGAGGTACACTCCAGCAATCAGGGGGATACCCGCACGGCTGGCCGCGCCATTCTATCTGCTCTGGGGGTGAGCGAACAGGAGCGCCTCAAGCCGCGCATCATCTCCAGCCAGATCATCCGCAACATCGATCCCCACCAAACCCAGTTGATCAATCGTTTCCGCCGCGGCCAAATGCTGTTGGCCGGCCAAACCCTCTACATCCTGGAGGTGCAGCCGGCAGGCTATGCCCCCCTGGCCGCCAACGAGGCAGAAAAATCGGCCCGGATCAACATCCTCGAGGTGATGCCCTTTGGCAGCTTTGGCCGCGTGTACCTGGGCGGGGAAGAGCAAGATATTCTGGCCGCCTGCCGCGCTGCCGAAGCCATTTTGGCGGGGGTTTCCGGTCGGGATCCCCTTCTGTTGCCCGAGGAGGTGTAGTCGATGGCAGAATCGGATCCCAAGTCTTCGCCCAAAGCCAGCTTGCCCCAGGATCCGATGGCGGATCGGGTGAGGCTGCTCACGGAGCTGGCCGCTCCCTATCGGAGTTTGCGGCGCTTCATCTACCTGGCGGTGGGATTCTCGGCCACCATCGGGGCATTTGTATTTTTCTTCCGGGCCTTGGCGGGGCGAGATCTGGAGACCACCCTGCCCAGCTTGGCGCTGCAGTTGGGGATCCTGGCCGGCGCCCTCGGCCTGAACAGGCTGGAAAACCGTTCCCAGCAAAAGCTGGTCAGACAGGTGAAGCAGCGCTTGGGCATCCGACAAGACCGCTAGCCCGGCTCTAAAAATCCCAGTTCTCTGGGCCGGGATCGGAGTCGTCCTCCGCGTCGGCGCTGGGCAGATAACGGCGCTCCCTTGCCGGGGCTTCCTGGGGCCATTTTTGAACTATTTGGATGGCCAGAAAGGCAACCAAGGCAACCAAGACCGCCAAGGTGAGCAGCGGAATCGCCAGGATCACCACCGCGCCCAACACGTAGATGGCCACCTTGGGCAAGGAGGGATCCACCCTCCAGCCGCGGCGGTACACCCACTCGGTGAGCTGCCGATCCCATTGGCGCAGGCGAGGGACGTTCTCTGCGTAGATCTCCTGGAGGATATCGGCCAAAACAGGCCCCAGGCGGCGCATCTGGCCTTGGGTTTGCCTTCTCCAATTCCGCAGCGAGCGTCCCATTGATAGGATCCCTTGCCCTGGTCTTTCTCAGGCGATCCTAGCCCAACGGGAACAACGGCTCCGGGGCCCTTATGACAGCCGTTCCGCTAGCCCAATCCTGTAAATTTGTTTGAACATTTGGATCGGAGCTTGGGGTGTCTTGGCAGGACTACAGTACACTGAGGGCACTTGCGCAGCGATGTTGCTGCCACGCCGATTGGTCAATCTTTTTTAACTTTTCAACCTGCTCGACTGGAGAACGCTAATGGCTCACTCGGTCAAGATCTACGACACCTGCATCGGCTGCACTCAGTGTGTGCGAGCTTGTCCCACCGACGTGTTGGAGATGGTGCCCTGGAAAGGGAACAACAAAGCCGGGATGATCGCGGCCTCTCCCCGCACCGAAGACTGTGTTGGCTGCAAACGCTGCGAAACTGCCTGCCCCACGGATTTCTTGAGCATCCGGGTCTATCTCGGCCCCGAAACCACCCGCAGCATGGGCTTGGCCTACTAAGGGGTTGGGGGTACTTCTACCGGATTGATTCGGAGGGGAGGGATTCCTCCCCTTCTTCACGCTGCAGGTAGAGGCGGTGCTGGCGGATGTAGTGCTCCACGGCAGGGGGCACCAGGTAGCGAATGGATCCCCCCTTTTGGATTTGCCGCCGCAAGTAGGTGGAAGAGAGGGTCAAGGTAGGGGCTTCCAGGATTTCCGCCTGGATGGGCAACTGTTGGGCCACCAACCGCAACACCTGGGCGGCATCGCCGGCATCCACCCGTGGGGCGACAATCCAGTGGCAGAGGCGGGCCAATTCTTCGGCTCGATACCACTGGGGCAGATCCCGCAGGGCATCCACGCCGAGGATCCAGTACCACTGGGTATTGGGTTGCTCCTGGATAAGGCTGCGCAGCGTCTCAATGGTGTAGGAGCGCCCCGGACGGCGGATCTCCAGCTCTGAGCAGGCGAAGCGCTGGTGGTCGGCAATGGCCAGTTTGACCATAGCCAAGCGGTCGGCTTTGCTGGCGCCGGCGGCCAGGGGCTTGTGGGGGGGATCCCCTGCCGGCATCCACAGCACCTGATCCAGGTCAAACTGCCAAAGGGCTTGTTCCGCCATGATCAAATGGCCGTGATGTACAGGGTTAAAGGTGCCGCCCAGGATGCCGATGCGGGGCTGCTTGCGGACAGAGGGGCTCATGGCTGGCGGCTGAGGTAGGTGATGGCATCCCGCAGCCACTCTTCCGTTGGGCGAGGCTGGGAGGGCAAAGCTTGCAGGGCCGCCTGAATTTCTTGAGCGCTGTAGCCCAGGGCCAGCAAGGCCATTTCCACCTCTTCCCGGATGGGCATGGGCGGCCCGCCGGCCAGGGGGCGATCTGCGTTCTCCAAACCTTGTCGCCAGTGGGCCAGCTTGGTTTTCAGCTCCAAGGCCAGCCGCTGGGCCGTTTTGTGACCTACCCCTGGTGCGAGGGAAAGTAGGCGCACGTTTTCGGTCACCACTGCCTGAACCAGCTCCGGCAGGCCAAAGGTATTCAGCAGAGCCAAACCCAGAGCCGGCCCTACCCCCGCAACTTTGATGAGCTCCACAAACAAATCGCGCTCGGCTGGCGAGCCAAACCCGTACAACACCAGCTCGGTCTCTCGCACCACCAAGTGGGTAAACACCCGCACGGGCTCTCCGATGGGGGGCAGTTGCTTGAGAAAACGCGCCGGGGCCTTGACCCGATAGCCGATCCCCTGCACCTCAACGGTGAGGCTGCTGCGCTCTCCCCATTCGATGGCGACGAGGTGGCCGCTCAAAAAGGCGATCATGCTGCAAGTCCAATCCGTGTTTAGGATACTCTGCGCGGCTACAGCTCCAGAGTCGGCTGAGCAGAATTTAAAAGAATCTAGAATAAGAAAAGCTTACAAGCGACTTCTATGGCTTCAACATCGGCATCGGCCACTCCCGTTTCGGCGCGGTGGACTTGGCGAGGGCAGTCGGTTCATTATGTCAAACAAGGCGAGCAGGGTCAGCCTTTGCTCTTGGTGCACGGCTTTGGGGCCTCCACCGACCACTGGCGCAAAAACATTCCCGAATTGGCGCAACACTATCAGGTGTATGCCATCGATTTGCTGGGTTTCGGTCGCTCCGCCAAGCCCAACTGGGACTACCGCACCGAAATCTGGCGGGATCAACTGCGGGACTTTTGCCAACAGGTGATCCGTCGGCCCGTGGTGGGGATCGGCAACTCCCTGGGCGGCTATGTGGTGCTCAGTCTGGCGGCGGAGTGGCCGGAGTGGGTGCGGGGCGTGGTGCTCTTGAATGGGGCAGGGGGGTTCTCCACGCTCAAAGGATCCCCGAGCGGCTGGCGGCAATGGCTGGGCGGATTGGTGGGCTGGGGCCTGCGGCAGCGCCTGGTATCTTACTTGCTGTTTCAGTACTTGCGACAGCCGCACGTGATCCGGGCCAAGCTGAAGCAGGTCTACTACGACCCGGCGGCGGTGACAGACCAACTGGTGGAAGACATCCACCGCCCCACGCGGGATCCGGGGGCTGCCGATGTGTTTGTAGCCTTGATGCGGGGCGGGCAGAAGGGACGCTACGTGGATGAGCTGCTGCGCAGCTTGGTGCGCCCGCTGTTGTTGATCTGGGGAGAACGGGATCCCTGGATGCGGGCCCGCGAGCGCTCTAAGCTCTACCGGGCTCACTACCCTCAGGCGGTGGAATACTTCCTGGAGGCCGGCCACTGCCCTCACGATGAGCGCCCCGAACAGGTCAATGCCCTGATCCACCAGTGGATCGAGACGGGGATCCCGGCCACCACCTCTCCCCCCATTTCCAAAGCTGCCCCCACGTCAGAACTCCATCCTTAGCCGTTGTCCAACGGTTCCTCTTGGGGATCCCCTTCCAGGCCGATGGCGTACTTGGACCATTCTCGGTGGGAACCACTGTCAACCGCTTTGGAGATTTCAAAGTAGAGGGTGCTGTGGGGACGGCGGGGTTGGCGCAGCAGGGGCATACCGGCTTCGCGGGGGGTGCGGTTGCCCTTTTTTACGTTGCAGCGCACACAGGCGCTGACCACGTTCTCCCAAGTATCTCCACCGCCGCGGGAGCGCGGGATCACGTGATCAAGGGTGAGGTCTTCGCCGTAGCAACCGCAGTACTGACAGCGGTGCCCATCCCGGTAGAGGACGTTGCGGCGCGTGAGCGGGATCTCCTTGTGGGGAACGTGGACATAGTGGCGCAGACGAATGACAGTGGGCAAAGGAATGTTGCCGTACACCACTCGACCGTTGTGCTCGATTTGCTCGGCCTTGCCCTTGAGCAGCAGAACAACCGCCCTGCGCCAACTGGTGATGTTGAGCGGCTCGTAGGAGGCATTCAAAACCAAAACCTTGCCCATAGTGCTACGCACCGCTGACGAGATCCCCAAGCCAAGCCGGAAGGCGCCAGACCCCTGAAGTTATGCAAAATGTTAACACAGCTTTAGATTTAGGCGCTTGTTGATGAAGCTGAAAGTGGGAGATTCAACCCAACAGCAGGATCTGCTCCAAAAAGGAAACCCAGGCAGGCGCTGGCTGATGGGGCTGGCCATTCTGCTACTTTGCCTGGGATCCCCCAACCGCTGGCTGCATTGGTTTCCGGGGGCGCTGCTGGGCCTAGCCCCGCTGTTTGACTTGTGCGAACAACAGCAAGGGTGGGCGCGGTGGCGTTTGGCCTATGGCCTTTGGTTTTGGGTTTGCCTGTATGCCTTCTGGGTGGATCCCTTCTCAGTCAAGGTGCTGAGCGCCTGGGAGATCTTGGGGGGCGTGGTGGTGGCCCCCCTGATCCCCCTTTTCTTTACCACTGCTACGCTCCTGAGTTTGCATCTGAGTCATCCCCTGCCGCCTTGGGCGCGTCCGCTGGGCTTGGCCACGGTCTGGACAGGTTTGGATGGGCTGTTGGGCTTGCTCTGGTGGCCTATTCCCTTTCATTGGGGCTCCCTGTTGTTCGATTGGCCCCTTGCCATCCAGGTGGCCGATATCACAGGCATCTGGGGGGTTACCTTTTTTGCTGTGTTTGTCAATGGGGTGCTTTGGCAGATGGCCAGGCAGATGGCCCGAGGATCCCTGAGAACCTGCTTGGATGAGCTGCTCAGGAACAGGGATTTCTGGAGTACGCTCGCCTGGGGCCTGGGGTTGACGGGGCTGGTCTTGGCTTATGGAAGCGTGCGCCTGGCCTACTTCGATGCTTTGGCCAGGGATCCCGGCTTTCGGGTGGCGGCGGTGCAGCAGGTGGCTTGGTTGGAAGCCGATCGCAGTTGGGACTACCGCAGGGAGCGCTACCGGGAGCTGCATCAACTTTCTGCCCAGGGGGTGGCCGCCGGCGCACAATTGGTGATTTGGCCGGAGGGGGCGCTGCGGGCGCGGCTGCTGAATACCGCCCTGGAACCTTATGTGATCGAGCCGATGCAAGCGATTCTGCCGCCAGAAGGCGCTTTGATTACGGGGGCAACAGAGCCGGATCCCCGCACAGCCCATCTGCCGGAGGAGCAGCAGCGATTGTTGAACATGGCCCTGTTGTTCGACGCCCAGGGCAGCTTGCTGGATGGGTTTGGCAAGCAGTGGATCTTTCCCTATTTCGAGTCGGGGCGCTATGTGCCCTCGCCGGATGGCTATCGGCCTTTGGCCGGGGGCGAGCTTTTCGGGCCTTTGGGGGTGATGATCTGCCTGGAGAGCGTGCTGCCTGCGCCCAGCCGCGCTCTAACCCGTCATGGCGCCGAGTCTTTGATCGTGATTTCGGATGATAGCTGGTTTGGCAATAGCCACTGGCCGATGCTGCACGGCAAGCTCTCGGTTTTCCGGGCTGTGGAAAACCGGCGTAGCATGGTGTTTGTCAACAACACCGGCGGCAACCTGGTGGTGGATCCCTCAGGTCGGCTCCAGCAGGTCGGCCCCATCTTTCAGCGGGGGGTGATCACGGGAGAGGTAAGGCGGCGTTCTGAGACCACCTTCTACAGCCGCACGGGGGATTGGTTGGTGTGGCTGACGCTGGGGCTATCTCTGGGGTTGTGGCGCCGGGGATCCCGAGTAAGGCAAGGATGAGGTAAGATCAGTAAGCTTGCCCAGGATCAAGATCGGGATTGCTTGCTCCGGAGTGGCGGGTTCCCCCATCGAATCAACCGTTGCTGATGTAGCTCAGTCGGTAGAGCAGCTCACTCGTAATGAGCAGGTCATCGGTTCGAGTCCGATCATCAGCTTTCTGGATTGAGCACCTTGGAGCGCCTCAAACTTCTGCTCTATCCCCACCCGCCCATTGTCGGCGCCTACAGTTGTGGGGGGCACCAGAAAAGATTGCGGCTAGAGACCCCCAAGGAATGGAGAATATCCCTCATGATCCCTGTGCAGTACTTCCAATGCTCAGGATCTGCACACATGCGGTCGGGGTTAAACTCCAAGTTGTAATGGATAACATTGGGGATCCCTACAAACTCATCGGAAGACTGAAGGGAAATAACCAGCAACAAGAAAGGCTTGCCCCTGCGCTTAGCCGCCAGCTTATCTACCAAGTCAACAACAGCCTCTCGCCGGCAACCGCCTGTGCGCACGAACAAAACTTTATCGGCCTTTTCCAAGACATACAGAAAGCGCTTGGCGCGAGCTGTATAACGAGTCCGCATCCGCTCGTGGATTGGATTCATATTCTGCAGTGGATCTTCCCCTTCTTCCACCTCATGGCCGAAAGAAAGACCTGTCCACTTGCTGTGATAAATTCGCCTGTCTTCAGGGCTGTAGTGCAAATATTGCGGATCCCACATGCCCTGAAAATCGTGGTGGATCATATCGGCCACATCCGCTAGGTTGCTGGTGCGGGTCAAATCAAAAGGAAATGCAGGCCCGTCGTATTCCAGCTTGTAGAGCAGCATTCGCACTGCACAGCGATCCCCCAGGGGAACAACAGCAACGCGATGAATATCAGATAAGGCGCATGTGTATTCCAATAGCATGACCGAGTTGGGAGCGGCCTTGACCCGGCTTTCCAACCCCCCTTCTCCAATCATCAACGTGCGGAAAGGAGCATCGCGATAGAGGGGATCCTCATAAACCCCTGGTGGCAGAGCTCTGAGGGCAGCCCGCACTTCTTTCCACATGGGGTGGATGTTGTACTCGTGATTGCTCCGATTGATCACGCACAGGCGAGGCCTGGGATCAGAAGAGCCTTTTGAAGATCCACTGAGCTTGAGCAGGATCAGGGATCCATCCTCGAAGATCGTTTCTACTGCTTCTGCGGAAAAGAACTGAGCTATTGGGGAGAAGATGAGGTCGGCATCTGCAGGAATGGAGAGGGTGGTTTGAACCGAACTGTCCTCTTGTATGGAAAGTAAATGTAGGGTCTTGTCTCCTATCCTTGCATCGCTTCTGCCAATATACAGTCCCGGCTGCAGGCGTGATTTTTGGAAAGCAGTCTGCAAAGATTGCCAAGTTGGCGCAAGGGTATAAGGGTAGGGGGTTATATTCACGATGCGAAATTGATCTCTGCCTATTTCTGCAGCTACCCAAAAGCCATTGCCGTCTTCAAAAATGATTCGTTCTGCAGTGGATTGAGCCAGCTTTCCACGAGCCGACAGAACTTGGCCGGGATCCAAGAGCGAGAGATCGATGGCCTCAAACATAACCCGATGCCCCCTGGAATTGGGGTGAGCGGGGTCAAAAGCAAGGTCTGGTTTCCAGCGGCCCTGGCCATCGTCTAGGATGGGCAGCCAATTGAACACAGGGCATCCCCAACCGAGCATCTTTTGCTGAGTTTCCTGCAGAAGCAGATGCTGTTCTGGACCATAGTCGCCGTGAGGATAGACCCCTGCCAAGATGGGCAAAGCGCCTATATTTTGAATCTTCTCAATCAGGCGTCGCAGGCCGTTTTCAAACCGCCTTTGGACGGCACGTCGATGCTCCGGCAGAGCCGTGGCCAAGCCCTCATTTCCCAACGACAAGGCCACAATTACCACGTCCGGTTGTTCGGGAACGACAACTTGATCAAACCGTGCCAGCGTTCGGCTGACCGTAGCCCCCAATTCCGAGAGATTACGCACCCGATGGCCGTAGCGCTCCCGCAAGGCTTTCTGCAACAGCCAGGCCCAACCTCGCAATAGCCAGGCGCTGCACCCCAGGGCAACGGAGCTACCCAAAACAACTATCTTCAGTCCCGGCAAATCTTCAGGCTCAGGCTCAAGAATAGGGGTGGCAAAATAGCCGTAAGGACAGGAAGGGATCCGGCCAAACTCGCCATCTTCCACGATCAAAACTGATGGCAAAGGCTGAGGCTCAAGCGGCACCCAGCGATTCCTATCGGCAGCTTCCCAAATAACTTCGCCATCGGCCTGAACGCGCAGATATCGGTACTCCACTCGAGGGGTCTCTTGAGGCCACTCCCCGGAGGATAGGGGGCCAGAAGTGCCATCTGCCGGGCCTAATGGCAACTCCACCCACCAGAGCGGATAACAAGCGGGATCCGTCTGCAGCCAAACACAGCGGCTCGGATCCCAGGCGCCCAACCGAGGGCTGGATCCCACCAGGGCAATTCGATCACCGGGCTGAGTGGTGGCGCGAACTTGGAAACGATACATTTTTTTGGAAGTTTTTGGAGGAGGGGGAGAGGAACTTCTCCGGACTTGCCGGTAAACAGACATACTCAAGCAGTCGGCTTACTACCCTGCCGGCAACTTGCAAGAGAAAGCAGAGGCTGGGATCCAGTTCCGCCTCATCTGTCTTAGTCCTGACTTTGCTTTTAAAGAGAAATTCTGAAATCCGGAAACAGAAAATGACGGAAAGTCAGAAAAAGAGCCTCGGCTCAAAAGTAAGGCTATTAAGCCAGGATGTTTGCAGTAAAGAGTAGACTGAACTTTAGCCTGAATTTAACATACTGTCCAAGGATTGTCTGTTTTCTAGAGCACCTTTAGACAGTTTCTGGAGTGCAAGTTTCCAATCGTCGCTGGGGCAAAATCACCTCAAAGGTGGATCCCTGCCCCACCTTGCTCTCAACCCGCACCTGTCCCCGGTGCTGCTCGGCGATGCTTTTGACAATGGCCAGCCCCAAACCTGAGCCCGACCGCCGATTGGGATCCCCGCTGCGGGCCGGATCCACCCGATAGAAACGGTCGAACAGGTGGGGCAGTGCCTGGGGTGGGATCCCCGGCCCGGTATCTTGCACCTGCAGCACCAGTTCTGGGGATCCGGAGCGCAGCCGCTGTTTTAGCCGCACCTGCACCTCGCCGCCGGGGGGGGTGTGGAGAAGGGCGTTTTCGATTAGGTTGGTGAACAGGCGGGCCAGTTGCTCTTCATCTCCCCAAAAGGCAAAGGGATCCCCTCCCGTCTCCTCTGGGGGGGCGGCCATATCCAGCTTTAGACGGATCCCTTTTTGGTTGGCCAAGCCCTGCAACTCTTCCACCACCTGCAGCAGCAGAGCATCCAGGGCACAGCAGCGGGGCTGGAAAGGCACCATGCCGCTGTCGTGGCGGGCCAGAAACAGCAGGTCGTCCACCAGCCGGCCCAGCCGCAGGCACAGCCGCTCCACCATCTGCCAGCGCTGGCGGGTGTCGGCATCCAATTGGGAGTCTGCCAAAGCCACCTGTACCGTGGTCTGGATGCTGGCCAAGGGGCTGCGCAGCTCGTGGGAGGCATCGGCGGTAAATTGCTTGAGCTGCTGGTAAGACTGGCGGATGGGCTGCATGGCCAAACCGGAGAGCAGCCAGCCGATTCCTCCTACACAGGCCAAACTGGCCGCTACCCAGAGGCTGAGATCCCGAATGAGCTGGCGTGTCGGCTTGCTCACCTCAAACCAGGGGTGGCTGACCCGCAAATACCCCAGCAGCTTCCCACTGGCCAGGATCGGCTCGGTGAACTGGCGCAGCCAATACCCAGGCGCGATGCGGGCGGTGTGCAGGGATCCCTCCGTCAGCAGGGGGGCAGGGATGCCGCCGGGCACGGTGGACCAGATGAGGGATCCCTGGGGATCAAACCACTCCAGGTCGATGTGGTCGTCTGCTAGGGTGCTGGGATCATCCCGAAAGCTGGCTTCCAAGCTGTGGCGGACCTGCTGCGGGTCCAAGAGGCTCTCGTCCACCACCAGGGAGCGCTCGACAATTTCCACCACATGGCCCAGCGTGTCGTCCACCCGCTCAATCAGGGTTGACTGCACATACCAGTAGAAGCTGCCGGCAAACAGCAACAAAAACACCCCCGTTACCACCGTGTACCAGAGGGCCAGCCACCGCCGCGTTGCCTGGAACATGGGGTTGCACGGGAAGGGGAGAGGTTAGCTGTGGACACGAGGCTCGGGGTGAAGGGTGGAGAGGATCTCGGCTTCCACCTGCAGCAAAGCGTCCAGCCGCTCCTGCACCGGCTCGGCGGGGAACTGTTCTAGCGCCAGATCCAAATACAACTGCCAGTGCCGCTCTTCAGCCGCCGCCAGCCAGAGGTAAAACTGCCGCAGCTCCGGGTCGGGGACGTGGATCCCCAGCAGGCCTAGGCGTTCGTGGCTGCGGGCCTCGATGATGGCGGCCACTAGCAGTGCATCCAAGAGATGCTCCGGCTCGGAGCGGCGTAGGTGCTGGTTGAGGCGGCTGGCATAGGGAGCAGCCGAGAGGGGCCTGATCGGGATCCCCAGCCGTTGCAGGTGCCGGTGAACCCGCTCAAAGTGCTGCAGCTCCTCCCGCGCCAGTGGTGAAAGGGCTTCCACCAGCCGCCCGTTGGCCGGGTAGCGAAACAGCAAACTGAGGGCATTGCCCGCTGCTTTCTTCTCGCAGTTGGCGTGATCTAGCAAAATCAGGTCGAGGTGGCGAATGGCCTGCTCGATCCAGGCCGCGGAAGTTGGCGAGGCCAGTTGTAGCGTCGGCACAGGGTCAGAAGAGGTTGCAGGGATCAACAGCTTCCAAGTTGACCCATCCCGCCCGCTGCGGGAGCAGGGAACGGAACTGGGTCAATCGGATCTTAGCCTTGCCAGCGTACCCCTTTCTGCTAACTCCTAGATCCCGTCTGATGCTCTGGCAGCAGTTGTCCTTATCCCCGGCCCCTCTCCCAGAGAGAGTCAGCCCAAGCGCTCCGCGCCGCTCACGCGACCACCCCCAGCCCCTCTCCCAGAGGGAGAGGGGAGTTGCACTGCTGCCGAGCACAACTTTATTGCCTTGCTTGGGTCTTGCGGGGCTTTTTTAGTGATTCAAAGCCAAGGTTTTCCCTGCTACGACTGCTGCCATCTCCTGCAACAGATCCTCGGTCTCCTCCCAGCCGATGCAGCCGTCGGTGATGGAAACGCCGTACTTGAGTGGTGCCCCTTCCTGCCAGGTTTGCTTGCCTGGGTTGAGGTTGCTCTCCAGCATCAGCCCCATCAAGGCCCGCTGCCCTGCTTGGTACTGCCGCAGCACTGCCCGACAGACGGCTCCCTGCTGGCGGTAGTCTTTGTGGGAGTTGTCGTGGGAGCAGTCCACCATCACCGAGCGCGGGATCCCTTGATCCTTCATCAGCAGCGCCGCCCGCGCCACATCTTCCGGGCCGTAGTTGGTCTTGCCGCCGCCGCCGCGCAACACAATGTGCCGGTCTGGGTTGCCGGTGGTTTTCACCAGGGCCGTCATGCCGTCTTGGCCGATGCCCAGAAAACTGTGGGGGTGACTGGCGGAGAGAATGGCGTTGAGGGCAATTTCCAGCCGCCCGTCGGTGCCATTTTTGAAGCCCACGGGCATAGAGAGGCCACTGGCCATTTCCCGGTGGGTCTGGCTTTCGATGGTTCGGGCGCCGATGGCCGCCCAGCTCACCAGGTCTGCGGTGTATTGGGGAGTTACCGGATCCAACATTTCTGTGGCACAGGGCAAGCCCAGCTCGTTGATCTGCAATAGGATGGAACGGGCCAGTTGCAAGCCAGTGGCAATATCGCAGGAGCCGTCCAGGTGGGGATCATTAATGAGGCCCTTCCAGCCCACTGTGGTGCGCGGCTTCTCAAAATAGGTGCGCATCACAATCACCAGGTGCTCGCGGGTTCGATCGGCCACCCGCTTGAGGCGGTGGGCATACTCCAAGGCCGCTTCGGGATCGTGGATGGAACAGGGGCCGACAATCACCACCAAGCGATGGAGATCCCGCCCGTGGATGATGTCGCGGATGGCTTGCCGCGTGGAGAGCACCACTTGGGCTGCCGTTTCCGTCAGCGGCAGCTTGGCCTTGACAGCAGCAGGGGCAATCAAGGGAGTCACCTCTTGGATGTTGCAGTTGTCGGTTTGGGGGGGCATAGAACTGTCCTTCATCGTGGGCAAGATTGTGTGCAAGGGATGGGAAGTGAGGGAATGGAGCATCGAGCCATCAAAAAAGCCCTGGCACTGGGCTCAGGGCTTCAGGACTGACTCGGGTAAACCTAGGCTCTATGGTTTACGCGCCACCCTTCCGCCCTGGTCGTTGCCAGGGAAAGCTAAAGTAGCCAAAAAAGGGAGCGCGCCAGGTCATCTTCAGGGGAAGGAACTCGGAATCTGTACGAGATGAGTATAGCGGAAGTATACCCAAAAAGAAACTGGATTTACCAAGACGGGTTCAGGTTCTGGGTCGCTCCCAGGGTTCCCAGGCGCAGCCCAGAGGACGGTTTTCTCCCACCCAGATCAAGAAGCTTGCCCGCTCCGTAGCCATCACTCTGCGACGCTGTTGCAAGCGGGGCGAGGAGAAAAGCTTCAGGGCGGTGAGGGACTTCTTTCCGCTGCCTCAGCCCGACAAGGTCGCAGCGGCGAAAGCCCCGCAAGCCCGGTGGAAATCAAGAAAGTCAGCAGAACTCTGGGCTTCTGTCCTAGGAAACAGTTTTCAGAAGGATCTAGCCCGGACGGCAGCCGCTTCCTGGATTACCTCGTCTCCAGGCTGTAGCCCACTGTGGATCTCCACCTGATCCCCATAGCGGGATCCCACCACCACGGGCGTAAACAGCGGCTTGCCGTCCACCAGCCGGTACACGCCCGTAAGGCCGAACTGTTCTACCAGGCTTGCTTGGGGCAGGAGCAGGGCTTGGCGGGTTTCTCCTGCCAACTTCAGACGGCCCAGCATGCCCGGCATTGCTCCGGGGAGCGGGGGAATCTCCACCTTCACCTCCACCGTTCTTGAGCTGGGGTCGGCGCTGGGGATGATTTGGCGGATGGTTCCCTCCACGGTTTGGTTGAGGCTGTCGATGCTGATGGGCACCGCTTGTCCCACCCGGATTTGGCCGGCCAGGGATTCGGGCAAGGCCACGGAAAACCGCAGCCGCTCGCTGCTTTCTAGCTCCACAATCGGCTGGCCCGGCCCCGCCAAAGCCCCTACCTCCACATACTTGCGGGTGACAACGCCGGCAAAGGGGGCAACCAGGGTTCCGTAGGCAAGGTTGGCTTGGGTTTGCGCCACCCCTGCCTGGGCCTGGGCCATGGCTGCCTGCACCTCAGGGATCCGGCTTTCCGCCTGGGCAAGCTGGGCCCGTGCTTGGGTCAATCCCTGTTCGGCCTGCTGGATCCCGGCCTCGAGCTGGGCCAGGCGGCCCAGGAGCACGGCTACCCGCGTATTGGCCTGATCCACCTGGGCTTGGGCCACGGCTCCTTCGGCGTGCAGCTTCTGCATCCGCTCTTGGTGCAAACGGGCCTCCTGCAGCTCCGCTTCCGCCTGCTGCTTCTGGGCTTGCACCTGGCGCAAGGCTTCTTCCGCTCCCCTCACCCCCGCCTGGGCGGCCAGAAGGCCTGCTTGGGCCTGCTGCAGTTGCGCCTCAGCCTGTTGCCGCTGGGCTTGGGCCTGTTGCTGGGCGGCTTGCACATCGCTGATATCCAGGCGGGCAATCAGGGATCCAGCCGCCACCCGCTGCCCCTCCTGAACCGGCAGCTCCACGACTCGGCCCACGATGCGGCTGCTGAGGGGGGTGCGCTCCACGGCCTCTAGGCTGCCCACCAGGATCCGCTCTTGGCTGATTTCCCGTGGCTTGACCTCCAGCGTGGTCAGCGGGGCGGCCTCGGTGGCTTCCAGGGACCCTGTCCCGCCGACGCGACCGGCAACCTCCAAAGCTGCCCCCCCTTGGCCGGGCCGGCCTTGGGATCCCAGCAGCCAGCCGCCCAGCCCCCCTAGCGAGAGGAAGAGCAGCGCCCAGCCCAGGTGGCCCCAGCTCCAGCCGGAAAACGTTTGTTGTTGCAACCTGCCGACTTGAGTTTTCATAGCGCAAGTGTCCGGCGTAACTTGAGCGTGACGAGAAAATCGGAACTTTTCTAAGGGGAGACCAAATCTCCCAATGGCTTGGAGATGGGCTCTATCAGAGAGAGCCCCACCCCCTGCAAACTGAGGCGCTCAAACCAAGGCACCGCCCACCCCCAGCGCATCTTGGCCAGGAAATAGTGCTCAAAGGCGGACTTGAGCCAACTGACCCATGGCCCTTGTACGGCCAGGGCGCGGCGGCGGCGCCCCAGCACCGGCAAGACAGGATCCGCCAAAAAGAGAATGCCCGTATCGCCGAAGTCGGCAAAGCAGATGGCTTCCAGCGTCGGGCTCACGGGTTCCCCCCGCAGGGCTCCCAGGCGCAGGGCGATATTGTGCGCCACTGCCATCCCCATCGCCTCGGTCATCTGGCCGGTTTTGGGCACTCCCACCGGCAAAGGGGTTGTCTCGGAAGGGGCTAGCTGGGTCACCACGCCCACCGCATAGAAGCTATCGAAGTCGGGATGCTGGTAGGTGGAAGTTACCGGCAGGAAACCGCGGGCGTCCGTCAGGCCGGGGACTTCCCGCAGGAACTGGGCTCCCCGGAAGGGCGGCAGCAGCATGGCGTAGGCAAAAGGGATCCGCTCCCCTTCTGCCAGCACGATTTCCCCCTCTTCGACACGGGCAATGGCAGTATTGGCCAAAACCCGGATCTGCCGCTGGGCCAGCAGCCGTTTCACCAGCTCCTCGGCCCCCGCCATGCCGCCAATCCCGAAATGGCCAGCATAGGGCTCCGGCGTGATGAAGGTGATGGGCACCTGCTCCCGCAGCCCTCTTTTTCGCAACTGCCCCTCGGCCAGCAAGACAAACTCATAGGCCGGCCCAAAACAACTGGCCCCCGGCACCGCCCCCACCACCAGCGGCCCCGGCTGGCGGAGAAACTCTGCCCACGCCTTCTGAGCTAGCAAAGCATGGTGCGGCGTGCACACCGACTGGGTAAACCCCTGTTCCGGCCCCAGACCTGGGATGGCGTCCAAGGCCAACTCCGCTCCCGTGGCCACCACCAAGTAGTCGTAGGCCAGAGGCTCCCCGTTAACCCGCAGGGTGCGCTTTGGCGGCTGCAAGTCGGTTACCGTGCCCTGGATAAATTCAATCCCCTTCCTCTCCAGCCGCTGCGGCAGCTCCACCTGAATGTCCGCCAGCCGCTTCAGGCCCAGCGCCACCCACGGCAGAGAAGGGGTAAACGTAAACTTTGGAGTATTGCTGACTACAGTTACCTGGTGGGATCCCTGCGGCAAAAGATGCCGCAGCTCGTAGGCAGTAGGCAGCCCTCCCAGCCCAGCCCCAATGACGACGACGCGAGCCATCAAAACTGCTCCCCCTCTTTTCTGAACTTGATGAAAAAAACCTGCGGCCAGAAGCCGATCCCAAGAGCGCCCTCCTTCACACCCACCAGGGCAGACTCCCCGTTCGCGGATCGACATCCAACCAGGGAGAGAGCCAGATCCACCCCTCCCGCACCTCCACCCGCACCAGTTTCAGAGGCAGCGCTGCCGGCCCTCGAATCACCGAGCCATCAGCCGCATAGCGGGATCCGTGACAAGGACACTGGAACTCTTCGGCCAGCGGGTTCCACGGGAAGGTGCAGCCCAGGTGGGTACAGTTGTTCACCAGCCCTTGCTCGTCCAGCTTCCCCCCCTCCCTAACGGTGAGGTAGGTGGGCTCCCCCGCCAGACCCGCCACCAGCGCCCGCGTCCCAGGCGGCTCTGCCAAGATCTGCTCCGCCGGGATCGGGTTCCCCAGCTTGTCTTTGGCCAGGGCCGATCCATTGGCGGATCCCTCCGCCGGCGGGATGAGATAGCGGCCCAGCGGGTAGAGCACCGAACCCGCCACCGCCGCCAGCGCCGAGCCGGTCAGGAAGTTGAGAAAACGGCGCCGCGACAGCGGCGGCTCTTCAAACGGAACCAGGGCAGCGTCCATAGAAATCAACTCCTTGGTAACCCTCTCCTATTGTTATTTTGATAAACTATATAACTATATGTCGATAAAATATGTCAATAAAAAGTGGAGAGAAGATTTGGTTCTCCTCCTTGCCTGGGGACAAGGGGTTATCGAGCAGGTTCCTCTGCTTCGGGAATGAACACGGCGTACATGCCCCGCAGGTCTCCCACCTTGAAGTCGTAG
The DNA here is from genome assembly GCF_047462375.1 of Synechococcus sp. H55.8. Taxonomy (NCBI): domain Bacteria; kingdom Bacillati; phylum Cyanobacteriota; class Cyanophyceae; order Synechococcales; family Synechococcaceae; genus Synechococcus; species Synechococcus sp. H55.8. The sequence continues at coordinate 44,207 of NZ_JANSJC010000004.1, forward strand.
GCCCGGTCTTGGGGGTACTTGCTGACAATGAAGGCCGGTCGCGAGTCCTTGGGCCCATGACAGGCCAGGCAGCTAGCCTCGACGTTGATGCGGCGGTAGTAGCGAATGCCCCTCTGGCCAGCCAGCACTTCCCGCTCCCAAAAGCCAATGAGCTCCGGATCCCGCTGGAAACGGGCCAGGGCCATCGTGGCGTGTAGATTGTCGGGGGCGTGCTCCGGGTTACGGTACTTTTGGGCAATTTGCTTAACTTGCCAGCCATTTTCTTGGGCCAGGGCCTGCGCCTGCACCGCCACAGGGCGACAAACCTGTTTGAAGGTCTCGGCATCCACCCCCGCAGGTGAGGATCCGGCCAAGCTGGCCGCCAGGCCGTGCCGCAGTTGATCCAGGTATTCTACGGACTCCACCGCTTTGGCCAGTTGGGCGGGATCCGGCTGGGCCAAGGCTGCGGCAGCGCCCCAGCCCAAGCTGCCTAAGGCCACCGCCAGCAAGAGCCATCTTCTCAGGTATGTCCACATCGTCTTGTCTCCTTCTCGAAGGGTGGATGTCAAAAAGTTTCTCTACGGGTGGGATGGCTGGTGCTCCAGAGCCGGCTTGGCTTTGGCAAGGCGGATTTGCTCCCCGTAGAACCAGATGGGAATGACCACCAGGGTCAGAGCCGAAGAGGTCAACATCCCCGTCAACAGCGTCCAGGCCAAGCCTGACCACACCGGGTCGGACAAGATGGGTACCGTGCCCAGCATGGTGGTGATGCTGGTCAGCAAAATCGGACGGAAACGAACGGCCCCGGCTGCCACAAGGGCTTTCTCCAGGCTGACTCCCTGCGCCCGCTGGTCGGCGATAAACTCCAGCAAGACGATGGCGTTGCGCACCACGATCCCCGCCAAGGCGATCACCCCAATCATGGCCGTGGCGCTGAAGTACACTCCGTTGAGGCTAAAGCCCACCAGGATGCCGATGAGGGCCAGGGGAATGCTGCCCAAGATGATCAGCGGAACCTTGAAGCTGCGGAACTGGCCCACCAGGATGAGGTAAATCAACAAAATGGCTACCAACATCGCGAGGCCCAGATCCCGGAACACGTCCAGGGTCAGCTTCCATTCCCCATCCCACTGGATCCAAAAGCCCTTGGGGAGGGGATGCCGCCAGAAATAGGCTATTTGATCCAAGACTGCATAGACCGAGGAGCGGCGGGCCATCTCGCCCATTACGTAGGCCACGGGCCGCTGGTCTTTATGGAAGATGGGCTCGTCGGCCACCGTGGGCACCCACTCCACCAGCTCCGACAGGGGAACCAGGGATCCCGTCGGCGTCGGCAGTTGAATGCGGTTGAGATCCTCCAGGCTTTGCCGGGCCGACGGCTCGAGGCGGACATGGATCCCCACGGGTGTCAGCTCCCCGGGCAGTTGCAGGATGCTGACGGTGGATCCCCGCAGGGCCAAGCTCAAGGTCTGGGAGACCTCCGCCGTGGTCAGGCCGACGCGGTTGGCCCGCTCCGGATCCACCTTCAGGGTCAACTGGGGAATGGGGTTTTTCACCGAGTCGTCGATGTCCACCACGCCCTCCGTCTCGCCAAACACCTGGCGCACCTGCTTGGCCAACTGCCGCAGTTGGGCGTAGTCGGGGCCATAGATTTCTGCCAGCAGGGTAGACCGCACGGGCGGCCCAGGTGGATCTTCCACCAGCTTGACGATGGCGTTGTGCCGCTCCGCCACCTCTTGCATAGCAGGCCGTAGGCGCAGCACGATCCCTTCCGAGTCGATCCGACGGGCTTCCGGCTGGCTGAGGTGGACGCGGATGTCGGCCACATCCTCGCCCTCGCGGCGGTAGGATCCCCGCAGCAGGCCGTTGAAGTCCACCGGCGCCCCCGTACCGACGTAGGTTTCAAAGCTAAACACCTCGGCATCCTGCTTGAGCACCTCCTCCAGCTCGCGGGCTACAGCGTCGGTAGCGGCCAGCTCCGTCCCCCGCGGCATATCCAACTGCACTAGGAAGGTGTCCTTGTCCGCCTTGGGCAGCATGCGAAACTTTACCACCTGGGTCAGGGGTAGGAGAAAGCTGGCCAAGAACAGGCCGGTGACCACCCCGATCAGCAGACGCCGCCGGAAGGCCGACTCCAGCAGCGGCTGCATCACGCGGCGGTAGAGCCGATACAGGCGCGTTTCTTCCAGAGCGAGCTGGGGTGGAGAGGCCTCGGTGGAGGACTTGAGGCGAATCCAGCGGGCCGCCAGAAAGGGGGTAACCGTCAGGGCCAGCGTTGTGCTGATGATCATCGCCACCGGCACATTAAAAGGGATCGGCCCCATGTAGGGCCCCATCATCCCCGTGACAAAGCGCATGGGCAGGAAGGCCAAAATGACCGTGATGGTGGAGAGAATAACCGGCACACCCAATTCCTCCACCGCGGCAATCGCCTCCTCCACCTTCTCGCGAAAGTTCATGCCGGGGCGCAGCTCAAAGCGACGGTGGATATTCTCCGTAACGGCGATGGCGTCGTCCACCAAGGTGCCCAGGGCCAGGATCAGGGCAAAGAGGGTGATGCGGTTAATCGTTTGGCCGGCAACCCAGCCCACGCCCAGCGTGCCGGCCAAAGTTAACGGGATTACAAAAGCCACAATGGCCGCCTCCCGCCAGCCCAGGAAGATCAACAACAGGCCCACCACAATGCCGATGGCCTGGAAGAGGCTGTTGTAGAGGTTCCCAACCGCTTTTGAGGCCGTCCGCCCGTCGTTGCGGGTGACGGCAACCTGGATCCCGGGAGGCAACTGCGGCCGCAACTCTTCCAGCCGCCGAAAAATGGCCTTGGCTACGGTGACCGCGTTGGTTCCCGGCTTCTTGGCAATGCCGATGGTGACCGCCGGCTGGGTGATCCACTCTCCCGTCGAGCGGCGGCGCGGATCCGGATAGGGCTCTGTGATGGGCTCGTCGCTGCGGAAGTGGATGCGGGTCAGGGAGGTGCGCTCGGCAAACTCATCCCGCACGCTGGCTACATCTCTGAGATAGACCTCCGGCTTGATTCTGAATGGCGGCCACGTCCTCGGCCGAGGCCAGCCGCTGCCCTCCCTCCAGGCGGATCTGCCGCGAGCCCACCTCCACGTCTCCCGCCGGCAGTTGCAAGTTTTCGGCGGCAATGCGCTGGGCCACCTGGGTCGGGGAAAGACCATAGCTGGCCAGCCGCTCCGGATCCAGATCCACCCGAATGGTGCGGGGATGCCCGCCCACCAGCGTCAGGTTGGCCGTGTTGGGAAGGCTGCGCAGATCCTCCAGCAGCCGCTCTCCCACCCGCCGTAGCTGATCGTCGCTGTAGTCGGCCCCCGTCAAGGTCAGGGTAACGATGGGAACATCGTCAATGATGACCGGCTGCACCTGATAGCTGGCGCCAGGGGGGAATAGCTCCGGGTGGCTAAACAGATGATTTTGCAGCTTGAACAGGCTGTCTTCCCAGTTTTCCCCCACCTCATACTGCACCGTGATCAAGCCGCCAGAGGCCTGGGCCACCGAGTAGATGTGGTCGATCCCCGTCAGCTCCCGTAGCTTCGCTTCCACAGGGGTGATCAGCGTCTTCTCCACGACCTCGGCACTGGCCCCCGGATACCGCAAAACTACATCCGCTGCCGGGACGACAATTTGCGGGTTTTCTTCCTTGGGGGTCAAGGTCGCCGCCAGCAGGCCAAAGATGGCCAGACCCACAATAATCAAGGAAGTAAGCTGGGCGTTGTTGATAAAGTAAGCGGTAACCCGCCCCACCCCTTGGTGCGGCTTCTCCAGCTCTGACATGGGAAAAATCCAGATTGGTTCATGCTTATACTACCATATAGCTATACCTTTATGCATCCATAGCTGCTCTTGCCCGTCTTCCGAAGCCGTCACCTGAGGTAGGCCCAGCAAAGGACGAACTGCTACTCGTGGCTGGGTCTAGGAGGGGATCCTGGCTTGGCAATCCAGTAGCCGCACTGGTGTTCTCCGTTCACCTGCCAGGTGAGGCGCTCCACCCGACAATCGGGCAGGGCGGCGGCAAACATCTCCAGCTCGTGGCCGCAGACGCTGGGAAAGCGCTGGGCAATCTGGGCGATGGCGCAGTGGTGCTCCACCAAGACATATTGCTCGACATACTGCTCAGAGCCTTCTGCTGCAATCGGGGCAGCCAGGTTGGCAGGATAGGGGTAGTACTCCGCCATGTAGCCCTCTGCCTGGCGCAACTGCACCAAGCGCTCCAACCGCTCGGCCAGGGATCCGGAGCCCATCTGGGCTTGGTACTCCTGGGCTTTGCGCTGCCACTGCTGCTGGAGCAGGGATCCCATCTGTTCGGATCCCAGGGTTTCAGCCAGCGTATTGAGCAGACCGAGGGCAAACTCGTCGTAGCCGGTGGGGAATTGCGCTTCTCCTTGGGGGCTGAGCTGATAGAGGTGCTGGGGGCGGCCCAAACCGCTAGCTTGAGCGACATGGTGGATCAGCCCCTCTGCCTCCAGATCCTTGAGGTGGCGGCGAATGGCCTGGGGAGAAATGCCCAAGTGCTCTGCCAGAGTCTGGGCGGTGGCCTGCCCCGTCTTGCGTAGGTAGATCAAGATAGCCTGCTTGCTGGAAACGGGTTGCGTGAACGGATCGGTGATCTTGCGCGCGCTCTCCACCCTCGCCCTCCTGGTTAGACTGGGTTTACTCGGCTGCCGCTGCCAGCACCGCTACTTTGACAAGGGGATCATTGCTAAAGTAACCTGAGGATTAGTTAAGCAACAACCATGTTGTTTTAATTGGCCATCTGTTTTGCCCCTGTCCCTAACCGAGAGCCATCCATGTCTACGAGCGTCCGCACCCTAATTAGCCAGCCCTACAAGTACGGCTTTGTTACCGACATCGCCTCTGAGTCCATCGGCAAAGGCTTAAATGAGGACATCATTCGGCAAATCTGGGCCAAGAAGGGGGAGCCGGACTTTATGCTGGAGTTCCGGCTGCGGGCCTACCGCCAGTGGCTGAAGATGAGCGAGCCCACCTGGCCGAATGTGACCTACCCGCCCATCGACTACCAGAACATCGTTTACTACTCCGCTCCCAAGGTAAAGGAGAAGAAAAAGAGCCTCGACGAAGTGGATCCCGTGCTGCTGGAAACCTTTGAGAAGCTGGGGATCCCTTTGTCGGAGCAGAAGCGGCTGGCCAATGTGGCGGTGGACGCCATTTTCGACAGCGTCTCGGTGGCCACCACCTTCCGGGAAAAGCTGGCCAAGGAAGGGATCATTTTCTGCTCCATGTCGGAGGCGCTGCGGGAGTACCCTGAGCTGGTGCGCAAGTACCTGGGCACGGTGGTACCCATTGCCGACAACTACTACGCGGCGCTGAACTCGGCAGTGTTTAGCGATGGCTCCTTTGTCTATGTGCCCAAAGGGGTGCGCTGCCCGATGGAGCTGTCCACCTATTTCCGCATCAACAACGGCGAGTCGGGCCAGTTTGAGCGCACCCTGATCATTGCTGACGAGGGATCCTACGTCAGCTACCTGGAAGGCTGCACGGCCCCCATGTTCGACACCAACCAACTGCACGCGGCGGTGGTGGAGCTGATTGCCCTGGACAATGCCGAGATCAAGTACTCGACGGTGCAGAACTGGTATGCCGGCGACGAAAACGGCAAGGGCGGCATCTACAACTTCGTGACCAAACGCGGCCTCTGTCAGGGGGCCAACTCCAAGATCTCCTGGACGCAGGTGGAGACCGGCTCGGCCATCACCTGGAAATATCCGAGCTGCGTGCTGGTGGGGGAAAACTCGGTGGGCGAGTTCTACTCAGTGGCCCTGACCAACCACTACCAGCAGGCCGATACCGGCACCAAGATGATCCACATAGGCCGCAACACCCGCAGCAGAATTATCTCCAAAGGCATCTCGGCGGGGCATTCCAAAAACAGCTATCGCGGCCTGGTGAAAATTGGGCCCAAGGCAGAAGGCGCCCGCAACTTTTCCCAGTGTGATTCCATGTTGATTGGGGATCAGTGCAGCGCCAACACCTTCCCCTACATTGAAGTGCAAAACAACACTGCCAAAGTAGAGCACGAAGCTTCCACTTCCAAAATCGGAGAAGAGCAACTGTTCTACTTCCAGTCGCGCGGCATTTCTGTAGAAGACGCCGTCTCCATGATCATCAGCGGCTTCTGCCGAGAGGTGTTCAACCAATTGCCGATGGAGTTTGCCGTCGAGGCGGATCGGCTGCTGAGCCTGAAGCTAGAGGGATCCGTTGGCTAGATCCCTGGCGAGCGGCTATGCTCGTTGCCAATTGCCGAGCAGCCTGGCGCAGCTCCACCTTGGGGGCGGCGCTGAAGGGGTAGGTCTGTCCGCCAATACTTCGACCCAAGACGAACTGCTGACATGATCCGGGAAAACAGCCCTGTCATTTTATCTGTCCGCGATCTCACGGCTGAGATCGACGGTACCCCTATCCTCAAAGGGGTGAACCTGGAAATCCGGGCCGGCGAGATCCACGCCATCATGGGGCCCAATGGCTCCGGGAAGAGCACCTTCTCCAAGATCTTGGCCGGCCACCCCGACTACCGGGTAACAGGGGGCGAGATCCTCTATCTGGGCAAGGATCTCTTGGCAATGGAGCCGGAGGAGCGGGCCTGGGCCGGGATCTTCTTGGCCTTTCAATACCCCATCGAGATTCCGGGGGTGAGCAACTTGGACTTCTTGCGCGCCGCCTACAACGCCCGGCAGAAATATCGGGATCAGCCGGAAATGGATCCCCTCGATTTTGACGACTTGGTGCGGGAAAAACTGAGCATTGTCAAGATGGATCCCGCTTTTTTGGAGCGCTCCGTCAACGAAGGGTTTTCCGGCGGCGAGAAAAAGCGCAACGAGATCCTGCAGATGGCGGTGCTGGAGCCGACGCTGGCTATCTTAGACGAGACGGACTCCGGCCTGGATATCGACGCGCTGCGCGTCGTTGCCCAGGGCATTAACCAACTGGCCGGCCCTGAGAAGGCCATGCTCCTCATTACCCACTACCAGCGCCTGCTGGAGTATGTAACCCCCGACTATGTGCATGTGATGGAAGGGGGGCGCATCGTCCTCAGCGGCGATAAGACTTTGGCGCTGGAGCTGGAAGAGCGGGGCTATGACTGGCTCAAGGAGGAGGTGGGATGAGCGCTGCGGTGCCCAAGTCCTCGGTTCGAGAAAGCGACGCCAGCGGTTTTGGCCGTCCCTTTCTGGAGCACATCCTCCGCCAAATCCCAGAGGTGGAAGATCCCCATACCACCCTGAGACAGCAGGCCCGCGCCCAACTGGCGGAACTGGGGATCCCCACCCCCCGCGAAGAAGACTGGAAATACAGCGACCTCTCGCCGCTGGTGGCCCACACCTTTCGCCTGGCCGGCCCTGGACAGGCAACGCTAGAGAAGGCCGTGCTGGATCCCTGGCTGTGGCCGGAGAGCCGTCACAGCTATGCGGTGTTCGTCAACGGCTACTTTGCTCCCCACCTTTCTGACTTGAGCGGCCTGCCCTCGGCCCTGCGAATTGCTCCCCTAAGCCAGTCGGCTCCTGGATGGTTGCAAACCATCGTCAAGCTCGATGTCTTCAGCGCCCTCAACACCGCCCATCTAGGCGATGGGATCCAGATTGAGCTGCTGCCCCAGCAGGAGGTTTTGCCGCCCTTGCACCTGCTCTGGATAACCGTGGCCTCTGAAGGAGAGGCGGTTTTGGCCCAGCCCCGCTGTCTGGTGGCTTTGCAGGCCCACAGCTCCCTCACCCTGATTGAAGATCACCTCTCCTGGGGGGCCGGGATCCCCTTTGGCAACGCCGTCGCCGAGATTGCCCTGGCCGAAGGATCCCGTCTACACCATGTGATCTTGCAGCGGCAGGGATCCCAGGCTTTTCACATCAACCAAACTGCTGTGCGCCAGGGCCGCCACAGCCACTACCGGCTGCAGGCCATCCAGTGGGGATCCCAATTTTCCCGCCACAACCTGGAGCTTGTCCAGGTAGAACCCCAGGCCCACACCCACCTGCAGGGACTGACCCTGCTGAAGGGATCCCAGCACAGCGACACCCACTCCCGCCTGGTGCATCAAGCGCCCCACGGCAGCAGCCGCCAATTGCACAAGTGCATCGTGGACGAGGCGGCCCGTGCGGTCTTCAGCGGGCGCATTTTGGTGAGCCAAGCAGCTCAACTGACAGACGCCGCCCAGACCAACCGCAATCTGCTGTTGAGCCCCAAGGCGCGGGTGGATACGCAGCCACAGTTGGAGATCTTTGCCGACAACGTCAAATGTGCCCACGGGGCCACCGTCAGCCAACTGGAGGCCGAAGAAATCTTCTATTTGCAAAGCCGCGGCATTCCCCAGGCCCAGGCCAGGCAACTCCTCACCTATGCTTTTGCAGCCGAGATCCTCGAAGGGATCCCTTTGGCCCAGCTTCCTTCTCAGGTGGCCTGCCGGTTGGGATCCGATTAATTTGCGATCAATTCGGTTTCTGGTTACAGCTTTTTCCGACTTCATGGGAGTTCTGTAGCCAAGCGAGATCCTTCCTACGCAAGAGATGGATCTACATTGGCTGTAGTAGATAACGCCGGAAAAAGCTGTAGTTGTTGGCTGCTCCCGAAATGGCCATTATCCTCAAGAGTGACCGGGCTTAGGCGTAATGGCTTGACGCGAAATAGATTCGGGAGTTTCCTTATCGATCTTCTATGGTTGCGTTTTCTTGCAAATCTTAGGTTGGAAACGCTCAAACTGCTATACAGAGAGGGTTTCAGCTATTGTCACCACTGAGGAAATAGCCAGAATAAGAGTAGCTATTGACCCAGCAATGGGCGCTACGACAACTTGGTGAATGCACGATGTTTCCCTCTCTGTTGACCCCACGCACAGCAGGCCTACTCCTATCGGGAGCCGCACTGGGCATTCATTGCCAGGCGGCTATGGCCGCCCCTTTTCGCGACACTTTTGGTCACTGGGCCCAAACCTACATTGAGGCTCTCTCCGCTCAAGGGGTGTTGAACGGCTTCCCGGATGGCACCTTCCGTCCCAACGAGCCGGTGACCCGTGCTCAGTTTGCCACCCTCGTCACCACTGCCTTTCGCCTCCGCAACACCTCTGGTACCTTCATCGGCTTTCGGGATGTGCCCCCCACCCACTGGGCGGCCAGCGCTATCTCCGCGGCGGCAGCCAACAACTTGGTGGCCGGCTTCCCGGACGGCACCTTCCGACCCGAACAGCCCGTTACCCGCACCGAGGCGCTGGTGATCCTGACCAACGCCCTTGGCAACACAAGTGCCATCCCCGCGGCCCAGCCGAGCGAGCTGTTCAGCCGCTACCGTGACGCGGCAGCCATTCCCAACTGGGCCCTGACGCTAATTGCAGCCGCCAACCGCGCCGGCCTGATCGTGAATTACCCAGATCCCATGCTCTTGGAGCCCAACCGTCCTGCCACCCGTGCTGAGGTGGCTGCTTTTACCCACCAGGCCCTGCTCAGTCGGGGATCCCTGGTGGCCCAGAACCCAGGCAATTGGCTCTCCACCCCTCAGCCCGGCTTTGACCTGCGCCTTTCCACGCTGGCGGCGGGCACTCTGATACAGACCACCACCCCCTTCAACGAGCGCCTCTTCATCGCCCCCAACGAAACTCGCCCTATGTCCTTGATCGTTCGCAACCCAATTCGCAACGGCCAGGGGGACATCCTGGTGCCTTTTGGCTCACGGGTGGATGGCCGCTTTGAGCCAGCGCCGGGCGGCACGCGCTTTGTGGCGGAAAGCATCATCGTCAACAACCAACTGTTCCCCTTGGCCGCTCAATCGGATGTAATCCGCGATGTCAAGGATCCCCGCTACACCACCACAGGCAAGATCATCCAAGATGCGGCCATCGGCGCGGCAGCAGGCGCCGTTCTCGGCTTGGTAACCGGCGATAATGCCATTGCCACAGAAGAAGTGCTGGGGGCAGGGGTGGCCGGAGCGGTGATCGGCAACGTGACAGCGCCGCAGGTGGTGGTGTTGGATCCCAACCAGGTGATCGAGCTGCGCCTCACCCAGGATCTGGCGCTAGTTCCTCAATCCCGCTAGCGGCGCGGGGGTGTCCGTTGCAACAAGACGCAGGCGATACAACTTCTCACTGTCTTTCCATCGGTGAAGCTGGGCGTTGTCTCGATCCCCAACTCCCCTCTCCCTCCGGGAGAGGGGCTGCTAGGGCGCTATCTTCTCAGCCAATCCAACAGAGTCGTTCCCCCCAGCCACAGGCCCACCAAAATGGAAGTGGTCAGTAGCCCCCCTGCCACACAGATCAGGGATCCCAGGCTGCAGAGGAGCCCATCTTCTTCCAGGAGACCGAAGGCGGTGACGAAGATCCCCATCGCCGGCAGGGTGTTGGTGCCGGGCACGGGAATGATCATGGAAATGCCCATCAAACCAATCCAGGTGCCCAGCCAGACCTGGCCCAGGCGGCTGGTGCAGACTTGTTGCCAACGGGGGCAGGCAACTTTTTCAATGCGCTGCAACCATGGGATCCCGGCCTGCACCCACTTTTGCAATTGCTTCCGTTCAATGGATGTCTGCAGCACCCATGGCGGCAACCAGGGAGTGGTTCGCCCTGCCAGCATTTGCAGGGCCAGCAGTAGGATGACCACGCCAAAGGGAGTGGAATAGCCAGGGGCCGGCAGAGGCAAAGCCGAGGGAAAAGACAGCACTGCCAAAAACAAGCCAAAGCTGCGCTCGCCCGCCAGTTTGAGAATCTCTTCAACGCAGATCGCCACGGGTGGGGATCCCTCAGGCTGCTCTGGGTTGGCGGGAAGGCAGGCAAATCGGGCTAGCTCTTGGGATAGACGAGCCATAGGGGAGTCTGCAAACGGTTTGGGAGCCAACGATAGCCTACTGCAAATCCAAGGTTTGTTGGATATCTTGAACAAAGGGGTGGTCTTTGAGGGGTTAAGATGAGCGGCGAAGCGCTGGGCAAGAGGTTGGGCAGCGGTGGCCTTGGAGAAGGTCTGAAGAAGCGCGCCCCGCTCAGCAAAGAAATGGGTAAGTTGGGGGGATCCCTGTTGCTGGGATCCCTGTTGGTGGCAGGGCGCGGTGTAGCCCTGGCCGAAGCGCAGTTGGAGGTGGGTACCTCCACCACCTTGCCCCCCCAGTCGGCTCCGCCGGTGTTGCCACCCCCACCGGTGGGAGTGCGACAAATTAGAGAGGATACCGATCCTGAGCAAACCGCCGATATGCCCCTTTCCTTGATGGCCGAGCAGGTGCTGGAGGCGGTGTGCGAAGCGCAAATCGATGCCCAACGGGCCCTGGCCCTCATGCCCGATCTGAGCGAATCCCACATCCGCGCCGCCTGCCCCAAGCGGCTGATCCCCAAAAGCTGAAGGAAAACAAAGGCGGCCCCAGACCTTGGGTTGAAAAGTATCCGAAAAATACGCTTGCTCCAGGGGGAGGGTGCTCTAACGACCGAATGTGGGCGCAATTTGCCCAGGGGATTCCCTGTGCGGATCCGCTCCCCACACCAAGCTATCCAACTAGGCATCGCCATGGTGCATCCTATGTGGTGCAGGGCTTTACGGTTACCGACAACATTGTTACGCTAATTTGAGATTCTCTGCTTCATCGGGCAGATAAGTTCATGGGTAGCCTATGAGTTTTGTGCAGATTTGCACTTGGCATTGCTGACTTGAGGAGAAACCGTGCCCAGAAAAGCCACCAGCACAAAACCGAAAGCAACCAGGACAACCTCAAAAGAAGGAGCTGGGCCCGACCCGCAGGTGGCGATTGCCGCAGAAATCCAGCGTCTTTCGGATACTTATGGCATTTCTAAGGAACTCCTAGAGAATTTTGCCCGGTTTGTAGTCAGGCAGCTACAGCCACCGCCCCGGCTGTCTGTCAAAGAGCTGCAGAAAGCCATTTACAACCACTTTGGCGTTAAAAACGCAGCCGAGCTGAGAAAATCAGCCAGCTTCAGACTGGCAACCAGTGGTATGGGCAAACTGAACTTATCCAAAATAGACGATTTGGAGCGCATTTATCGTCAGCACATCGGGATCCTTCCCAACGAAGAGGGGGAAGAGGGGTATGGCTGCATCAATGGGATCAACATCTTCAAGTACGACTTGCCTTGGCGGGTTTTTGGGCTTGACCCTGACCGAGCTACCGATGAAGACATCAAAGCTGCTTTCTACCGCCTGAGCAAGATTTACCATCCCGATTCTCCGACGGGAGATGACAAAATTTTCCAGCGATTGACTCTTTTCTACAAAAGCCTTACGGAGAAGTTCGAGCAATGGCTATAGTCTATGTTTCCTCAAACAAGCTCGCCGATTTCTTGGGTATCAGCCTTGAGGAACTCAGGCAGATTGAAGCTCACTTTGACAGGATCCCCGATGATGAGTGGGAACTGGTGGAAGGTAAAGACTATCGTGTTATCAACAAAAGTTCTGGGCTAAGGGAATACACGCAGTCCGGCGCTTATGCCATTTTATCCTTTTTAAGATCTCGAACAGAGCAAGATCCCAAATCCTCTACAGGTACAAGCATTAGAAATTGGTTCAAGGAAGAGCATCGCAAGAAGCAGAAAGCTCTCGTGGATCACAGGATCCTTCAGAACAGCTCCTCTCTGGTCAAAAGACAAGATCAGTTTTGGTTATCTCTTCGAGATGTTGTGATGATCTTTGGAACTCGAACTGACTATCTTAAGAAGGCGCTTGAGCTTGCATCGAAGCAAAGTAAGTTAATCAAAGACATTCATTACACACGTTTTGGTAATGATGACACTGTTTACCTCTCTTTACGAGGTATCTATGAGCTTGCCAAGATTATGGGAGAGGTTCTCAAGCAAAACCACAGAAAAGACTGGTGTCAAGATGTTAGCGAACGCATTGAACCTCAGATTCAGGTAATCGTCAAGGCAATCCAGGATCGACAAAATCAGATAGAAAAGGCAAAAGATCTTGCAAGAAAAAGGGATAGAAATCTTTGTAGAGTTACTCGAAAAGCAGCCAGTAGCCTAACGGTTCATCATCTCTACTCTGAAGCGCACTATCCAAAGCTTGCAGCGAGTCTCTCCAACCTGATTACCATAGCCAACGAAGTGCACAGCCACTTTCATCAGTGGATGGGAGGTTTCAGCAAGCCATGTACAATTGATGACTTCATTAAGTATGTTCTGGAATACTACCCTGAGAACGGACATCTGATCATCTGGTTGGAGCAGCAGAAGGCCAGCCTTGGCCCGCAGTTGCCCATAGGAAAGGAGAGAGAACATGTGCTCTACCTTCCTCTCCAGCGTGTAACTTGAAATAACCCATCTCGATTGTTTTCAGGTCATTCCAAGCACCTTAGTCAGGTGTACCTGATTGATTTCTTTTCCGGGGTTGCCCTCTGGATGTCCGGTTTCCCTTCCTGTTAGCAATCTGAGCCTCTCCCTACTACAACAATAGAGACCATGGCACAACAAGGGATCCCTAAATCAAGCCCTGATCCAAGATCGCGCGGGAACGGGCAATAGCTGCTCTCAAGTTGGCCCGCTGGGTGTAGCGCATCGTCATGGCGGCAGTCGTATGGCCCAGCAAGTGCTGGATATGCTCAGGGGCAACGCCGCGATCCAGCAGCAGGGTGGCAAAGCTGTGGCGAAACTGGTGGGGGGTTTGGTGGCCCGGCTCAGGCTCGGTGAGCTTAAGCACAATATGACGTAGGCCATCGTAGGTGAGGGGACGACCCCGGTAGGCCGGGCAGCGGGATTGGGAGACAAACAAGGGATCCGTCGGCGCGCACGGGCCCCGTTCTTGGCTCAGATATTGTTGCAGCAGCTCGGAGAGGGGATCCCCGACCGCCACAGCGCGAGGTTTACTTCCCTTGCCACAGCGCACCTCCAACAGGGATCCCTCAGGGCTGATCTGAAAATCCTGTACTGTCAAGTCCAACAGCTCCTGCGCCCGTAGGCCGCACTCCAACAGCAGGCGGATCAAGGCTGCGTAGCGCAGAGAATGGCTTTGGGCCCGTTGCAGAACCCGCTGCAACAACAGCCGATCCAGGTCGCGAGGCAGACGAGCGGGCAGGCGGGCAGGTCGAATGGCCTGGGTGGGCAAGGGATCCGGAAAGTAGCCTCGCTGGCTGGCCCATTCAAAAAATTGTTGCAGCGCCAGCCGCTTCAGGTTGTAGGTAGCGGGAGAGGCAGGCGGATGGATCCACTGGCCCGAACGGTTGCGCAACGGACGCCCCCTCAAGCTGTTTAAAAAAGACTGAACGTGGGACGGCTGCACCTGTCCCAGCGGCACCGGGCAAGTTTTGGCAAACTGCTCCAGAGCAATGCGGTAGGTGCGGCGGCTGGCTGGGGCCAGATCCCGCTCCCGCTCCTGCAAAAATTGCAGCACCAACTGGCTGAGGCTGGGCACAGGGCAGCTCGGCTGACGCTGGAGATGGGCCTGTTGAACCGAGTCGGGCCGGGGATCCCTCATCTGCAAGACCAGCAACCCTCAACTCACGCTTAACTTTAACTTCCGGCAAGCCGCAGTTCAAAGCGGGATCCCAAACGACTTCTGATTGGATTGCTACTGGCTGGGTAGCAGGTGTTGGGTGATGAAATCCGTGTACACCTCGCCCCGCAAAAAAGCCTCGTGGCGCAGGATCTGCTGGTGGAAAGGGATCGTGGTGGGCACGCCGGTGATGGCGCATTCCCCCAGCGCCCGCTGCATGCGGCGGATAGCTGCCGCCCGGTTGGGCCCCCAGACGATCAGCTTGCCCAGCAGCGAATCGTAGTAGGGGGGAATGGTGTAGTCGGTGTAAATGTGGGAGTCCATGCGCACCCCCGGCCCCCCAGGGGGCAAATAGGCGCTGATGGTGCCCGCGCAAGGGCGAAACTGCTGCTTGGGATCCTCGGCGTTGATGCGGCACTCGATGGCATGGCCCCGCAGTTCCACATCCTTCTGGCGAAAGGTCAGGGGTTGACCTTGGGCGATGCGAATTTGCTCGGCAATCAAATCCAGCCCCGTCACCATCTCGGTAACCGGGTGCTCCACCTGGATGCGGGTGTTCATCTCGATGAAGTAGAACTGGCCGTTTTTATCCAGCAAAAACTCCACCGTGCCCGCCCCCACGTAGTTCACCGCCTTGGCTGCCTTCACCGCTGCTGCTCCCATGCGGGCGCGCAAGCTCGTGGTCAAAGCCGGGCTGGGGGCCTCTTCCAGCAGCTTTTGGTGCCGCCGCTGAATTGAGCAATCCCGCTCGTACAGGTGCACCACATTGCCGTGGCTGTCGGCCAAGATCTGAAACTCCACATGGCGGGGGCGCTCGATAAACTTCTCCAGGTAGATGCCCCCATCGCCAAAGGCCGCCTGGGCTTCCCCCTGGGCGGTGCGCATCATCTTCAGCAATTCTTGGGCATCTCTGGCCACCCGCATGCCCCGCCCCCCGCCGCCGGCAGTGGCTTTGATGATCACGGGGTAACCGATTTTCTCCGCCAGCTTCACTGCTTCTTCATCAGAGGTGATCAAGCCGCGGCTGCCGGGCACGGTCGGCACGCCCACCGCTTGCATAGTCTCGCGGGCCGTGGCTTTGTCGGCCATTTTGCGCATCGCCTCTGGCGAGGGGCCGATGAAGATCAAGTTGTGGTCGGCACACATCTCGGCAAACTTGGCATTCTCCGCCAAGAACCCGTAGCCCGGGTGAATGGCATTGGCACCGCGGGTAAGGGCTGCCGAGATGATGTTGGGAATGTTGAGGTAGCTTTTGGCCACCGGGGCATCCCCTACACAGACGGCCTCGTCCGCCAGTTGGACATGCAGCGAGTTCTGATCCGCAGTGGAGTAGACGGCCACGGTGCGGATCCCCATTTCCTGACAGGTGCGGATGATGCGCAGGGCAATCTCGCCTCGGTTGGCGATCAGGATCTTGGTGATGGGCGGCATGAGGGGCGTTTGAGGTTAGAAAAATCTCGGCCGCTAAAGACCAGCGGTCCGTGCAAGGTAGGGTACGCAGGTGCTGATCCTACTATGGCAAGCAGACGGAAGGATCCAGATGGGGATCCCACATCTGGTCAATTCAGCCAACGCCTACACCCTCTGGGCAATAGCCGGCAAACCTACGCGGGCCCGGAATTGCCGGGCTGCCGTCAGCGCCCCATAGGGATCCCCCTTGTAGAGGCCGTAGTGCATCAGGGACAGGCGCCGCAATCCCAGTTGCGACACCTCCTGCAGCCACTCTGGCCGGCTCATGATCGCGAAATCCCCCTGGACGGTGTCGGCCCGGCCACCGTTGGGGTGCTTGTCCTTAATCGAGGGCTCGTAGTGGGCCAGCATCAGGTTGCGGTGGATGGGGGCAAAGAGGCGGCAGCAGAGGCGGATCTGCTCGGGGTTACCCGGATCCGGGCCGTTGAGCTCCGGGTTAAACTCCCCCGGTCGCCGCTGGCGCATCGACTGGAAGGCGATCCCGTCCATTTGGCTCATCGTCTCGGCAAAAGGCTCCACCATGCTGCGCCCTGCCCCGCGGCGGCGATCGTCAAAGGTGGCAATCCAGCCGCCCCAGCAGAGGGCCACCTCGGCCTCGGGCAGCCGCTCCTTGATGGCCTGGCGGGCTCTTAAGACGTTGCGCATCAGGGCGCGGTAGTAGGGGGCAGTGTCGGCGTTGTAGGCGTCGGCGGGGATGCGCCAGTAGGAAAACTCGGTGGCCAGGCTCCAGTAGGTGGGGCGGCCCTGGGGGTTGGCTTGGGCAATATACCCGGCCAGCTCGGCTACGTCCTGGATAAACTGCGGCGAGAGGTGGTAGTCGCCGCAGGGGCGGGTGGTGTCGTCTTCCCAGGTGATGATGTGCAGGCTGTAGCCCCGCTCAAACCACTGCCGCAAAAGCCCCGCCTGGTGCCAGTTACGCCAGAAGGAGAGATCCCCCTGGCGGTGGTCAAAGCTGTTGAGCCAGCCACTCAAGAAATGGGGATCCCAGTCCCGCGCCACCGCTGCCACCTGCGGATCCGACTCGATTTCCCAGAGGAAGCGACCGGGATCCTCGCCAATGCCCACTTCCCAGCGGGCCAAGAGCTCTGACAAGTTCAGGTTTCCAGTGGTAACGTTCTCGAAGCCCTGACCACAGCCGGCAACTCCAGAGGCAGCCAGCAGCGCTCCGCCCATCTGCAGCACCTGTCGCCGCGGCCATTGCCGTTTCCAGATCATCTCGTTTCCTCCTCAAGCTCTGCCTGGCGGGCCCACAGCCGCACCTGCGGGGAGCTGTAGACCTCCCTAAAGCCCGGCAGCCCCTCAAAGGTAAGCTCAGGCCAAAATTGCAGGATGCGATCGGCGCTCCGCAAGGGATCCGCCGGCCCCGCCACCAGCAAGTAGTCCACCCGCTCCTGGGGGTGTTGCAGGGCCAAGGCAAACTCGTACTGGTGGGGGGTAAGGAACAAGCGGGGATCCCCCGCCCAAAAGATAGCCTCAAAGTGGATGTCGTCGTCCACCAACACCTTCTCGCCAGGCAGCAGGTGGCGGCGGAGATATTCCCCTACTTGGCGCTTTGCCTGCCGCTGCTGGCGCCACGCTTCCAAAGTCTGCCCCCCAGAGGTCACTTCGTACAGGTCTTGGGCCGCTCCCAACTCACGGCTAAGGGGCGCCACCCCTGCCACCAGCCGCTCCCAGAGATCCCGCTCCTCAACCACCAGGGGCGCCAAAAATCGTGGCTCTTGGCTTAGCCCATAGCCAGCGGTAAGGCAGTTCAGCCCCAAAAGGGCAGTGATCAACAGGCGCTTGGCCCAGCCGGGGCCGGCTCCGCGGACTAAGTAGGCCCCCATCAGCAACGGCAGCGGCACCCAGACGAGACCAAAGCGGCTCAGCTCCGGCAAAAACAGCCCCTGCCCCAGGGAAGCCAGCAGAACCACCAGCGGCATCCCCCAGATCAAGGCCCAGACCCAGCGGCCCAGCAGGGATCCCATCCCCACCAGGAGATAGGCAGGGGCCAGCACCGCCAGCCACTTGCCCAGCTCCACCAGCCCTTGCCAGCCGCCGGCCTGCTGCAGGTCTTCCCGCAACTGCGGCAGGCGCAGGCCGCTACCCACCTGGTAGGTAAAAGCCCAGGGATCCCCCACCGCTAACCAGTTGACATACAGCCAGCTCAGGATCAGGGCCAGGCTGATAAACCCCACCACCAGCAGCGAGACCCAGCGAAACCCCCAAGATTCGCGGCGAAAAGCCACCAGCAGCAGTCCTGCCAGCCAGGGCAACAGCCAGCCGCTCTCCCAGCGCAGCACCATCAGCGGCCCCAAGGCCAGCCCAATGAGCAGCAGCCGCAGGGTAACGGGCAGCTCGTCCTTCTCCGCTGCCCGTTTCCCATCCGCCAGAGGGAACAACAAGGCCATGTTCACCCCCACTAAAAGCGAGGTGGCCGTCCAAACTGGGCTGCGCAGCAGCATCAGGAGCAAAGCCGGCTGCAGCAGCAGCAACAGGCCCCACAGCCAGCGCCACCCCAAGCCGACAGGCAAACGGCGCAACTGTTGCCCCATCCAGTCCAACACCAGGGATCCCAAAATGGCCTGCAACACCAGCGGCGAGCGCCCCAAAATGGCCGTGGCCAGCACCAGCGAAGGGGGAAAGGTGGTGCCAACAATGGGCAGGCGCGGATCCGGCCCCAGGGCGGCTACGGATCCCTTGTAGCCAAGGAACTGCATCTCCAGGCTCACCCAGCCCCAGCCTTCCTTTAGCCCCCACAAGAGGCCAGCTAGGAGCAGCAGGGGGATCCCTACCGGCGCCGCGAGCCGCAAGATGGCTTTAAGCCGGTTTACGAACATCCATGCCCCATGAACGAGTTTCACTAAACTTGACGGCCTAGGGCATTGGAACACCCTAGTTAATCCTAAAAGCAAGTTTTGCAAAAACTATTAGGAATGCAAGGGAGCGTTAGTATTCCCCTTCTCGAGACTTTTTTTCTACGAGTTTTGGCGTATTGGGTTCAGCAAGATGGTCGATGAAAAGTTGCCGCGCTGCAGGTGAGGATGTGAGAGCCCCTGAAGTGGAACAAGGTGTGACCTCAATGCTACAGTCTGTGCGGGACATGGACAACGCGGCAATTCCGGCACTGGAGCTTTTGCCCTCCCAGGCTCAGACCCGCCCCTGGGGAGCCTTCTGGATCTTGGATGAAGGCCCGATGTATAAAATCAAGCGCATCGAGGTCAAGCCCGGCCATCGCCTTAGCCTGCAGATGCACTACCACCGCAGCGAGCACTGGATCGTGGTTCGGGGCACGGCGCGCGTTACCCGGGGCGAGGAGGTGGTGCTGCTTAACTCCAACGAGTCCACCTACATTCCCCCCTGCACCAAGCACCGTCTGGAAAACCCCGGCACCATCCCCTTGGTGATCATCGAGGTGCAAAACGGGGAATACTTGGGGGAGGACGACATCGTGCGCTTTGAGGACGACTACGCCCGCGCCTAGGAGAGTTCCTGAGGAAGGGGGTTTTCTTGTGGCTAGTTCATCACTATTGCGCCATATGCTCCTAGAAGTTTGGCGACTGCCCCCGCCGCAGGTGTAGGCTTTTTCTGTCGTCAGAGCAGGTGCTAGGGATCCAGCAGATGGCTAGGGTAAGGCAGAGAAGAGGAGGGTGGGGGCTGTTGGTGGCCGGCTTGCTCTGCTGCGTGCCAACAGAGGCAGTGCGGGCGGAGCCCCTTGCTTTCCAGAGGCTGGGCTATGAGCGTTCGGTGCTGCTGCAGGGATCCAACCCGCGCCTGGATGTCACCGTCCCTGCGCCCATCAACGGCATCGACCCAGAAGCCAGCTTTGTGCAGTTGCGCCTAGAACCTTCGCCGGTGCTCAAGCCCACTTCTACCGTGCGGGTGCTGATTAACGACGAGCTGGCGGGGATCTTTCTGGTGCAAGATCTGCGCCAGGAGCCGGTGGTGCGGGTGCCCATCCCTAACCTGCCGCCGGGTGAGCGCTTTATCACGGTGTCGGTGCAGCCGTTTTTGAGCATTAGTGACGACATCTGTGCCGACCTCAACACCGGCAACCTGCTGCTGAGGGTAGGGCGGGACAGTTTTTTTGAGCTGGTGCCCCGCGTGCCCGATGCTACGGTGGCCGGCTTTCTGCACCTGATGTACCCCCAGCTCACGCTGGTGGTGCCCGCCAACCCCTCTCCTGAGGTGGCGGAAGCAGCGCTGGGCCTGTACAGCTTACTGGCCCACCTCTTCCCTCAGACCCCCATCCTCTGGAGCAACCGTCCAGGGGAAGGGCCTCAAGTGATTCTGGAGCCGGCCAACTTTACCCCCCACCTGCAGCATCAAGTAACTTCAGAGGGATCGCGGCTGCGGGTGGCCGCCCGCCGCGAGGCCATTCTTGCCCTCTATGAAGAGTGGAAGCGGGCGGGGCTGGTGAGCCGCGGCATCCGGGTGGCGGCGGTGGCGGACTGGGAGCGGGCTCTCAAGGCCAACCGCCTCAGCTTGCGGGAGTTGGGGATCGTGGATCCCCTGCTGCGGGGCTTTGGCAGCCAGTCTTTGGTTTTCAACCTCAACCTGGCGCAGTTGGGGGGGCGCCCGCGGGATCTGGCGGCCCAACTGGATGTGATCATGAACCCGGTGGATGGTCGGGCCGGGGATCGCCTGACGGGCTATGTGTTCTTCAACGGTGTTCTGCTGCGCACCTACAACCTCACCGGTCGCAGCCAGCTCAACGAGACCGTGACCCTGCCCACCCGCCTGCTGCGCCGCTTCAACCAACTGGAGCTGCGCTTTGACTACGGGGCCAGCCCCGGCAATTGCCAGGGATCCCTGACGCCGCTGACGGTTCAGGTGCGCTCGGATAGCTCCGGCTTTCTCTGGAGCGGCTACCAAGCCCCCAGTGGCGAGCTGCAGGAGATCCCGGCGGTGCTGCAGGGATCCGGACGGGTTTGGCTGGGGGATCCCCAACGGCTGCCGGCTGCCGCCTACCTGGTGGGGGCCTTGAGCCGGCTGGCCGCCCAACCGCTCCTGCCCACCCTTCAGTTTCTGCCCCAGGAAAAGACCCAGTTGGAAACAGGCGACTTCGCCTGGCAGATCCTTGTCGCTGCCCCGGAGCAGGTGGAGCTCCCTTACAGCCCCATCCGGCTGGGATCCCAGTTCGAGATCCTCAACCCCTTGAACCAGCAGGTGGCCCTGGCCGCCCAACCCCAGGAAAACCTCGGCCTCTTGCAGTACTTTTTGCTCCAAGGCAGGCCTACCCTCTGGCTATCCTGGTGGGGATCTGATCCGGCCTTGGCAGAACGCCTCAGCCGCGGCCTTGCCGATCCACGCACCCGCCTGGCCAACCAACTGCAGGGAAATGTGCTCACCGCCTACGCCGCCACCCCCGCCCTCACCCAGGTGCAGAGCTGGGATCTCACCCCCCAAGGCTACCGGGTGCGCTACCCAGGCCGCTTCAGTTGGCAGCTTTTGGTGTGGCAGTACCGCTATTGGCTGGTGCTGCTGCTGGCTATTCTATTGGCAGCGGGAGCCTGGAATGTCTATCGCCGCTTGGCCCGCCGCCCCGAGTCGCCCATCCCTTCCTAGGGGGGGCTAGGCATGGGCTTGCGGTTGAGCCAGACTTGAGCCAAACCGCAGGTTTTAGGCCATGCTCCAGTCCCTTAAGTCCTCGCTTTTGCGCGCGGGCTATCTCACCCGCCAGCAACTGGCGGCAGCGGAGGAGTACCGGGAAGAGGTGGGCTGCTCCTTGCCCAGGGCTTTTTGGAGCTTGCGGGTCATGCATCCTGGCAAGTTTGCCGAGCTGTGTCGCCAGATTTTGGATCGGCCCAAGCTGCGGGACTGGCTGCTCAAGCAGCCTCTAGATCTAGAGCTGCCTTGGCTAGTGGAACCCAGCGATCTCCTGCCGGTGCGCTTTTTGCCCTGTGGCTGGCTCAACCCGCAAACCGTTGTGGTGGCCACGGAAGAGCCCGGCTATCCCGGCGTCTGGCAGGCTGTGAAACGCCTTTGCCCAGAGGCCGAAAAGCTGTGGGAGATCCCGGCCACCGAAAAACAGATCTTGACAGTTATCCTCGAGCGCAAGCTGGCTGCTGAGCTGCTGGGCAGCCGCCTCACCCTGGAGCAGTGGCAGCAGGCTCTGGAGATCCGCCGCCGCACCGGATCCAGCCTGGGGCAGGTGCTGACCCGGCTGAGCTACCTCTCCACCCCCGAGTATCTCAGCATTCTGGCCCACTTGCTGGGCTACCCTTCCGTTTCGGAGCTGATGGGAACAGGGCTGCTCTACCGGGACGAGAGCCTGAGCCGCCAGTTCGATCCGGAGCTGATGATGCACCACCTCTTCTACCCCCTGAGCTGGACGGACGAGCACACCCTCACCGTGATGGTCAACGACCCCCTGGACTGGGCGGTGGACGAGCTGCTCTACAGTTGGCGGCCAGGGTTGCGGATAGAAAAGGTGCTGGGCACCGAGCAGGATATCACCCAGCTCCTCAGCCAAGATCAGGGATCCCGCTTTAGCCAAGAGGCGGTGTACAAACTGCTGGCCCGTCTGCCGGAGGAATCGGCCTCGCGGGTGTTTACCCCCTCGCAAATTGCCGTCGGCTATGGCCTGCTGCTGCTGCTGCTGTGGAGCTTGGCCAGCGCTCCCTGGACAACTCTGACGATCTTGGTGCTTTTGATTAACCTCTTCTACATAGCCTCGATTTTCTTCAAACTGCTGCTCAGCTTGGTGGGATCCGCCGATCGCTTCCACCAGATTACCGACGAAGAAGTGGCCGCCCTCGATGACCGCAGCTTGCCCATCTACACCATCCTGGTGCCGGTCTACAAAGAGCCGGAGGTGATGCCGATTCTCATCAACTCCCTCTCCAAGCTGGACTACCCCCACGAGCGCTTGGACGTGCTGATCCTGTTGGAAGAAAACGACCAGGCCACCATCGAGGCCGCCCGCGCCGCCAAGCCGCCCCGCTACGTGCGCCTATTGATCGTGCCGGATAGCAAGCCCAAGACCAAGCCCAAAGCCTGCAACTACGGCCTGGCCTTTGCCCGCGGCGAATACCTCACCATCTACGATGCCGAAGACATCCCCGATCCGGATCAACTGAAAAAAGCCATCATTGCCTTCAAAAAAGGGGATCCCAGCTTGGTCTGCGTTCAAGCGGCCCTCAACTATTTCAACCGCAACGAGAACTTTCTCACCCGCATGTTTACCCTGGAGTATTCCTATTGGTTTGATTACCTGCTGCCGGGCCTGGAAACCTTGAAAATGCCCATTCCCCTGGGGGGCACCAGCAACCACTTCCGCACCGACCGCCTGCGGGAATTGCAGGGATGGGATCCCTTTAACGTCACCGAAGATGCCGATCTAGGCATTCGCGCCAGCCAGCACGGCTACACGGTGGGGGTGATCAACTCCACCACCTACGAAGAGGCCAACTGCGCCCTTAAAAACTGGATCCGGCAGCGCTCCCGCTGGATCAAAGGCTATATGCAGACCTGGCTGGTGCACAACCGCAACCCGCTGCGCTCTTTGCGCAAGCTGGGCCTCAAGAACTGGCTGGCCTACCAATTTTTTATCGGCGGCAGCTTCTTCACCTTCCTCACCAGCCCCATCATGTGGCTGCTGTTTTTCTACTGGCTGCTCACCCGCGCCCATTGGCTGCAAAACATCTTTCCCAGTTGGCTAATTTACTTGGGCTTGTTTAACCTCTTGGTGGGCAATGCCATTGGGATCTACTTGAACTTGGTGGCCGTTTTTCGGCGGGGCTACTACGACTTGGCCTTCTATGCTCTCCTCAACCCCATTTACTGGCAACTGCACTCCATGGCAGCCTACATGGCCCTGTGGCAGCTTTTTACCAAGCCCTTCTACTGGGAAAAAACCATCCATGGCTTGAGCAAATTCACCCACGCCAAAGTGCAGGAAGCCAGCCACAAACCCGCCTAGCCAGCCCCCTTCATCCCTACAGCAGGCGGTACCTCCTTCCCCTCTTCCAAGAGGGAGAGGGGCTAGGGGCGAGGGAAGCGCTAGAAGCCGTAGTCAGAATCGACGACGACAGCACAGCCGCGTGGGTGGCGGCAGCCGGCCATGATTACTTGGATTGCGAAATTGCCCTCATAGGGAGCCTGGACGATGGGGAAATCGTCCAAGAGCGTATCTTCCGCTACCACCCGACCGTT
This sequence comes from Synechococcus sp. H55.8, assembly GCF_047462375.1. Taxonomy (NCBI): domain Bacteria; kingdom Bacillati; phylum Cyanobacteriota; class Cyanophyceae; order Synechococcales; family Synechococcaceae; genus Synechococcus; species Synechococcus sp. H55.8. The sequence continues at coordinate 68,230 of NZ_JANSJC010000004.1, forward strand.
GCGATCGTAAAGCACCAGATCCACGTCGTGGCAGTCGAGGTCGCACTCGGCCCAGATGTTCTCGCCTGGGTAGAAATAACCGTTAACCCAGGTCGATTGCCCGTTCAGTAACCACAAGCTACTTTGGGCCCACGCTTCACCACCACCCAGGATTGCAGCCGCCCCGATCATGCCCGCTGCCAGCCAACCCCGCAGAGCAACCATCGGATTTTCCTCCTTCCATGAAGTTTCCTTTGCCGCAACAGGGATCCCTGCCCGCACCTACACGCTAGCATTAAGGTTTTCGCTTCCTGGCTGATTGCGATCACAGCCGGCATCTTCCTTACAAGTTGCAAAAAAGGGTTACAAAAGGGGATCCCAACTTGCGCAGGGATCCCTGAATTTCGATCAGAATGAGAGTGAGAAAACCTGCCCAAAGCCCTTGATTGTTCTCACTGGGGCAGCACCAGTTCTCCGCGGCGCCCCAGGGGATCGGTGAGGACGCTGCCGGTGGGGCCCTTGATCTGAAGGGTGCAGCGGCTGCCGGAGACTTCAATGAGGGTGTAGTTGGGCACCGCCAGCTCCAAAAAGCGCAGGTTGCCTGTCGTTACGCCAGGGATCCCGCTCACTTCTGGATTGGCAGGGTTCACAGGGGCGAGAAAGCCATTCACAATCCGGTAGTAGAGGCGGCTGGCGTTGGGGATCCCCAGTTGGCTGCCCAACTCGTCAATGCTCAAGGCGGTCACGCTGCGTCCGGTGGGGCCAGTCCACACCTCCCAGATGGGGTTGCTGCTGCCGGGGTTGACCTGGCCGATAAAGCCGGCGTGGTTGTTGCCGGTTAGGAACACCACGTTGCGGATGTTGTTGCGCTCAATAAAGTCGATCACCTCCTGCCGCTCCAGCCAGTAGCCCTCCCAGACGTCGTTGGAGCGGAAATAGGTCACCGTGATGGGAAACTCGCTGACGATGAACTTGTAGGTGGCGGTGGAGCTGCGCAGGCCGTTGAACAACCACTGCTTTTGGGGTTCTCCCAAAAGAATGCGCGGCGTGCGGCGCAGCAGGTTAAACAGCGCCTCTTCCGATCCCGGCGGGCCGAAGAACAGGGTCTCCTGCTGGGGCGTGAGGCGGATGCCGGCCAGTTCCAAAAAGCGCTGGCGGGTCAAGCCAGGGGGCAAAATGGGCAGGATCGGGGTCACAGCAGCCAAGTCGCGGTACTGGCGCAGGTCGAGGATAAAGACTTCGGCGTTGGCGCCGTAGCGGAAGCTGCGAAACACCCGATCCCGGCTATCTACCCCCGGTACATCCGTCAAGGTGGGGGTGATGGGGTTGTACTCAAAAAAGGCCTGGTAGCCCAGCACCCTAAAATCTTCCACGTCGCGGGTTTGCCCGGTGGTGTCGTTGAGCTGGACGGCGCGGCCGCCGCGGGCCTTCTGGCCGCTGTAGTTGTCGATCACCTCGTGGTCATCCCAGTTAACGACAAAGGAAGTGCGACTGAACAACTGCGGGAACTCCGGCCCGGCATACTTGGGATCCCGCTGATCCCGATAGAGGCTGCGGTAAAACTCCAGGTTGCCGATGGGATCCAGCCCCAGCCAGAAGCGATCCGCGTAGACGGTGTCGCCGTTGAAGGAGATGAAATCGATATCGCCGCGGTTAACCTCAGCCAACAGGGCCGCCCCAATGGGGAAAGGAGGCTCATTGGCGCAGCTAATGTGCAAGAAGCGGATGGGCCGCCCATCGCCCGGAGCCGGCAGGGTGCGGAACTGGCCCACAGGGCTGGTAAACCCCTCACTGACAAAGCGGTAGAAATAGCGCTGCGCCGGCCTCAGGCCGGTAACAACGGCGCGGGCAATGTAGTCGCCCGGCTCGGTGCGGTAGTTGCGACCGGCCACGCGGCGGGCAGTCAGCGCAACCTGCTGCAGAATGGGGTTGAACTCGGCATTTTCCGCCATCTGCAGCGTCACAGGCACCGTATCCACGCTGCTGGCCGGCACCACCCGCGTGGAAAGCACCGCCCCCTCAGAGGTGGGATCCCCGGCAAACACCCCCTGGGGAAATCCCGGCTCTCCCAGCGGCGGGATAGAAGAACTGGAGGTGCCCCCACAGGCGGCCAGGGCGGCTGCCCCACCGCCAAACATCAGCAACTGCAGGAAAAAGCGACGGGAACGCAGGGAACTCATACAGCTAACCTCAGCGACGCCGGCAAATGTAAAGGGATCCGCAACAATGGCCAATTGCCCCTAGTCAAGCACTTCTGCGCCCAAACTGAGGTTGTGGGCCGGTGAAAACTGGGTTAGCTTCTGTTTAAGAACGCCAGACCTGAGGCTTGGGTTCTCCGCGGCCTTTTCATAGCCCTTCCTGCGAAGGCTAAAATTCCATTAAGGTTTTTTGCTTTTTGGCTTTGTTTTCGGTTTTGCGTTCTAGAACCTCTTGTTGACCCAAGGAGGGATCGTCGTGGCTACGGAGACTCTGGTTAAGCCTTCTGTAACCCCGAAGCATATGCCCATGTACCGGGTGTTGCTGCACAACGACGATGTCAACACCATGGAGTACGTGGTGCAGGTGCTGGTGAAGGTCATTCCATCGATGATGCCGCCGCAAGCCACCGAGATCATGTTGGAAGCCCACAACAACGGCGTTGCTGTGGTCATCGTGGTGCCGCGGGAGCACGCGGAGTTTTACTGCGAGCAGTTGCGCCGGCACGGCCTCACCAGCTCGATCGAGCCGGAACGCTAGTTAGGAGCGGTTTGGGTGGGCCTGCCGACTGCTGAGCTGATTGGCAAACTCAAGGCCTTTCCCTTGCCGCTGCGGCTGTTGCTGTTTTTGGGGATCCCCCTTTTGGCCTGGCTACCGTGGGTCGGCCTGGGGGGATTTTTCTTTGGCCGAGAGTACCTCTGGCTGCCGCTGTATGCTCTACTGCTCCTTTGGCTGGGGCTGTGGGGATCTGGGTTTGCCGCCTATGGCCTGGACAAGAGTTGGGCCTGCCGAGCTGGGATCCTCTGGGGCCTGGGGATGGGTGTTGGCGGGCTTTTTCTGCTCTTTAGCCTGGAGGGGGCCCTGGGCTGGTTGAGCTGGCGGCCGGTGGAAGGGGGATCCCTGCTGGGCTATGGCTTGCTGGGGCTAGGGGTGGGCCTGGCGGTGGCCCTGGCAGAAGAGCTGTTGTTCCGCGGCTGGCTGCTGCAGGAGATGGCCTTGGACTACGGCTGGACAAGCGCTCTGTGGGGATCCAGCCTTCTCTTTGCTTTGGCCCACTTTTTGAAGCCGCCAGCAGAGATCCTCGCCACCTGGCCCCAGTTTCCGGGACTGTGGCTGATGGGCCTGCTGCTGGCCCAGGCCAAGGTGTGGAACCAAAACAAGCTAGGACTCAGCCTGGGGCTGCACGCCGGCTGGGTGTGGGGCATCACCTGGGTCAACAACTTGGCTTGGATCGAGTACACCGGCAGGGCGCCAGAGTGGCTCACCGGCATCGGCGGCAACCCCCTAGCCGGGCTGATGGGCCTGCTCTTCCTGGGCGGCACCTTCCTTGTTCTCAAGAGGTTGGCCACCGACAGAAGCTGAACAACGCCGAAGCATCTCCCCTCTCCCTCAGGGAGAGGGGCCGGGGGTGAGGGATCTGTCTCAATCCAGTTATTTCGAGATCTCCTCCCCCCAAGGGCCGCTCTCATAGTAGGCGGCCAGCCTCTCCTGGTCGGGCTGAGTGAGCAAGCTCACCCCCACCAGCACCGCCGTGCCGACAACCACCGCCGGGATCACCGGCAGCCAGCCCCCCGTCCAGGCTTGGGGCAACAGGCCCGCCAGCCAGCCCAAGGTGAGACCGCTGGAAACCAAAGCTCCGGCTACGGCCCCGGCGCGGGTAGCCCGCTTCCAGTACAGGCCGGCAATCAAGAGGGGAAAGAGCATGGCGTTGCCCTGAAAGCTCCAGGTGGCGATCTGGGCGATGAGCCCCGGTGGCCTGACGGCAATGGCAAAGGAAACCAGCCCAATCCCCAGCACCACCCAGCGGCCCAACAGCTCCTCCTGGTGCGGAGAAAGCTGGCGCTTGAGCAAGGTAACCACCAGATCCCGGGTAACCAGGGAGCTGGCTGTTAGCAGTTGCGAGTCCGCCGTAGACATCAAAGCCGCCAGCGCCGCTGTAATCACCACTGCCGCCACGCCGCTGGGCAGGGTCTGCAACATCAGCGGCATGATCTGATCCGGCTGCTGCAGGTCAGGAAAAGCCAGCCGACCCCAGACGCCAATGAGGGCTGCTGGGAAGAACACCAGTAGAATCAGCAGCGGCCAGACCACCATCAGGGTCTGAAAGGGACGGGCACTTTTGGCCATGTAGAAGCGCTGAAAAAATTGGGGGAAAAGGGGCGTGGCCATCAAAAACAGCAGTTGGTTGCCAAGCAGGGTCTGCCAGCTCCAGCGCCCCTGGGGGCCGGGCAAGCTCAGCCAGGGATCCAACCGGCTGCCGGCCTCTTGGCCCCAACTCAAGGCCACGGCCACAAAGGCCACTCCCATCCCCACAACCAAGATGATCCCCTGCACCACGTCCGTCCAGACCACGGCCTGGGAGCCGCCGAAGAGGACATAGCCCAGGATGACCAGCGCCACCCCCACCGCCAGGGGCCAGTAGGGGATCCCTTCCCCCAAAACGGCGGCCAGGGTGCGCGCCCCGCCAATGATCTGGATGCTGATGTAGGGGGCGGTAAACGTCAGGGCGCTTAGGCAATAGAGCAGGGCCAGGAGAGGGCTGTTGAAGCGGTGGCCAAAGAACTCTGAGGGGGTGATGAACCCAAAGTGGCGGGCCGCCAGCCACACCCGGTAGCCCACCCCAAAAAACAGCCCTGAGATCAGCGCCGTGGTGACCCCCACGGCCAAAAAAATCCCCAGGCCGTGGGTGTAGGCATCCGCCGGCACGCCGAGGAAGGTAAAGGCGCTGAGCAGCGTCGCCAGCGTGGTCAAGGTCAAGGCCAGGGATCCCAGCCCCCGCCCTGCCAGGAAATAGCTGACCGGATCCTGGCCGCTGCGGCGGTAGCTCCACCAACCAATGGCCGCCAGCAGCAGCAAGTACACCCCCACCACACCCAAACTCAAAACCGTGTCACTCATCTCCAGCCCTGGGCCAGCAAGTTCGCACAAAGTAGAAGTTCAGGGGCACCAACAGCAGCACCGCCAACCCTGCTCCCCAGTACCAAGCCGGGATCCCCAATAGCTGCGGCTGGGCCGAGCGGGATCCCACCCAGGTCAACAGCCACAGCAGCGGATAGATCCCCCACACCCAAGCCTGGCGCCCTTGTCCAAACCGCAATGGCCTTGCCGCCTGAGAACCACCAGCAGGATCCAACCCTAACATTTACTTATCTCCTGCTTTTTTGCTGACCATTACTTAAGGTACAGCAACTGTTGGGGGGAGCTGAACTTGTCTTTCTCCATTTCCGATCCTGCCGGCAAAAGGGAACCTGGGGGCGAACGAGAGCGGCCCTACTGGCTGGCTTGGGCGCGGATTAGAGGGATTGGCCCCCACCGCCTCAAGCGGCTGGCGGAGTTCTTTGGATCCTTGGAACGGGCCTGGCAGGCGGATGTTCCGGCCCTGCTGCAGGTAGAGGGCATTGGCCCCACCCTGGCAGAAACGATTGTCTCTGCCCGTCCTGGCCTCGACCCTGGGGAGATCCTGGAGCAAACCCAAAAGCCGGGGATCCCCTTCCTAACCCCTGCGGATCCCGGCTATCCGCCCTTGTTGTGGGAGCTGCCGGATCCACCGCCCCTTCTCTACGTCTTAGGCGAGTGCCCCGACTGGCAGCAGCCGGCCATCGCTATTGTCGGCACCCGCGCCCCCACCCCCTACGGTCAGCAGTGGACCCAGAAAGTCAGCGCCGCCCTGGCGGAAGCTGGCTGCGTGGTGGTGTCGGGACTGGCCACCGGGATCGACGGCATTGCCCACCAGGCCTGCCTGGAGGCAGGCGGCAAGACGGTGGCCGTGGTGGGAACTGGGGTGGATCAGGTTTACCCCGCCCACCATCGCGCTCTCTACCGGCGCATCCTGGAACAAGGGGCCGTCCTCAGCGAATATCCCCCCGGCACGCCGCCGGCCAAGGAGCACTTTCCCCAGCGCAACCGCATTATCGCCGGCCTCTGCCGCGCCACCCTGGTGATGGAGGCCCCAGAGCGCTCAGGGGCGCTGATTACCGCTCACCTGGCCAACCAATACGGGCGGGAGGTGTATGCCCTGCCGGGGAATATCGACACGGCAGCGGCCCGCGGCTGTCTGCACCTCATCCGCAGTGGTGCAGCGATGATCCTGGGGATCGAGGAGCTGCTCCAAGAGCTGGGCTTGGTTGAGGGATCCCCTCTCCCAGACCAACCCTTGTCCGCCGGCCCCAGGGATCCGCAGCAGCAGCTTCTCTGGCAGCTCCTGGGCAACGACATCCTCAGCCTCGATGCCCTGGCTCAGGCCACCCAGATGGACATTGCCACCCTCTCCAGCACCCTGCTGCTTATGGAACTGGAGGGCTGGCTGGTGCAACTGCCGGGGATGCGCTACCAGCGGGCTCGCTGAGGTTGGATCCCTGCACCGCTTCTCCGATGGGAGCCCGGCATGTGGGATCCTCGTGGCGAGGGTTGTTGACATGGGTGCTGACGGGGTAGGCGGCCATGGCCTCTGCCGGGTAGGGGCGAAGCAAGGGCAGGAGCCGCGCCGGATCCCGCACCTGCGGATCCAGCCAGAGGTCGTAATCGTCTTCTAGCAAAATGGCCGGCATCCGCTCGTGGAAAAGCCCCATTAGCCGATTGGCTGGCGTGTTGAGGATGGCGCAAGTTTCTCTCTCCACCCCTTGTGGGCTGCGCCAGCGCTCCCAAATGCCGGCAAAGGCAAACACCGGTCGATCCAGCAGGTAAAACCAGTAGGGCTGTCGCTTGGCCGTGCCCTGGTCGGCCCACTCGTAGAAGCCATCTGCCGGGATCAGGCAGCGGCGGCGGCAAAAGGCCTGGCGGAAAGAGGGTTTCTCGGCCACGGTCTCGGCGCGGGCATTGATCCACCCGGCCTTGGGAGTGCGGCTCCAACTGGGGATCAAGCCCCAGCGGAACTGAGTGGCCTGGCGCTGAAGGGATCCCGCCACCACCGCCAGCAGCGGCTGAGAAGGGGCGATGTTGTAGCGGGGCTGGAGCGCCGCCACTGCCCCCTTCCCGAGTTGAAAATGCTGCTGCAGCCGTTCGGGAGCAACCGCCAGGCTAAACCGTCCGCACATCCGGGATCCCTCAAACCTGGGTGGAAATGCCCAGCAACTGCAGGATCCCCCGCAGCGGGATCTCCACCTGCTCGGGACGGTGGTTGAGCTCGTAGCCCAGCTCGTAGATGGCCTTCTCCAGCAGATAGGCCTCTAGCAGCACTTCCAGCTCCTGCGGGCTGCGGGGCAGAAAAGCCCCTTGGGAAGCCACCTGGAGATACTCGGCCAAGAAAGCAGCACAAACCCAGCGGTGCCAAAACTGGGCCCAGCGCATCATGTCGGGGCACTTGTCCCCGCAGACCAGGCCGCTTTCCAGTTGCTGGCGCAAGCCGGTGTGAACGGCGTAGTGGAAAGAGCGCAGCATCCCTGCCACATCCCGCAGGGGGCAGCGTTTGAGGCGGCGTTCTCCCAGGGAGCGGGCCGGCTCCCCTTCAAAGTCGATGATGACAAAGTCCTTGCCGGTAAACAGCACCTGGCCCAAGTGGTAATCCCCATGGCAGCGGGTGCGCAAAGCCGTGATCTTCCGCTCCAGGATGAGGCGGAAGCGGCTCATGATCTCCCCTTCTTGGTCGCGAACAGCCCGGGCCAACTTGGCCTCCACCTCCGGCAGCTTGGGGATCTGCTTGTTCAGCAGCGGAAACACCTGCCCCACCAAATTGCGCATGGATTGATAGATGGAGCGTTGGTAGAGACTGGAGAAGGGCTCGGGGGCAAAGTCTTTGTTTTCGGTGTCGGCGGCCAGAGCAAGGTGCAGCTCGGCGGTGCGCTTGGCCAAGATCCGCACCGACTCCAGGTAGCTGCCAATGGTGGCGTAGGCCAGCTCCGGCAAGGGGAGTTGAGACAGCTCCAAGAAGGATCCCTGCGGAACGGGCACGGGATCCACCTCTAGGTAGTGAACCAGCACCGTCTCGAAAAACTGCCCCAGGCTGTCCAGCGTGTAGTGCCAGGCATCCCCCTCGTTGGGGATGTACTCCTGCAAAATGGCCAACGTGATGGGCTGATCGCTGGGATCAAAGCCCCGCGCCCCACGGCGGCGGCGATATTCCAGGGATCCCAACAGCCGCGGCACCCGCACCTGGGGATGGTGCTCCAGCAGGTAGCGGCCGATCTCTAGCTCTGGATTCACCCCCTCGGCCACCTTGCGATAGAACTTGAGGATGTACTGATTGCCGTAGACCACCGAGGTGTTGCTCTGCTCCGCCTTGAGGATGCGGGGTTCAAGGCCGAGGTCGTACTCAAAGGGAGCAAAGGTGGTGGCCCACAGCTCCCCTGAGGAGTGGCGCAGGCGGCCCTGCTGGGCGATGATCTGCAGCGGCAACGACAAAAAGGTTTTATCGGCCAGCGCGTCGAAAAGCACGCCCGGCGGATCCCCGGCCACCTGCACAGGGAGGATGACTGCCTGGGGCGCCTCTACGCGCAGGTGCAGGGCCGCCTCTTGAGTGGCGTAGCCCACGGGTAAAGAGTAGAGTTCTGCTTCCCCCTCGGTAAACTCGACTTGCAAGAGCAAAATCTGGCCCCGAAAGGGGGGATCCCCTTCCCGGTTACAGGGAATGGCATCCAAAACCTGGGCCGACTGGATCTGGCGGGCTTTGGAGCCGAACCAACGGCAGCGGTAGAGGTAGTCGCCCAAGACCGCCTCCACCTGCTTTTGGCTTTCCCCTTGAAAGAGGCTTTCCCAGGTGCCGTTTTGAACCAGCAGGGTGGGCAGGCGATCCAACTCTTCCGGCTTGCTGTGGCTAGGGTGGATCCGCTCCGTTGGTCGCTGCGGCTCGAGGGAAAACCAGTAGAAGGAGTGAGGGCCCAGGGTCAGGAAATAGGGCAGTTGGCCGATGGGAGGAAACGGCGTGCGCCCGAAGATCTCCACCGGGATCAGCCCCTCCCAGTGAGCCAAGTCCAGCTCCACGCACTGCACATAGCGGGAGAGATTGGCCACCACCAGGATGCGCTCGTCGCCGTAGGCCCGCATGAAGGCCAGCACCTTGCGGTTTTCCGGGTGCAGCAGCTCAAAAGAGCCGCGGCCAAAAGCTTGGAAGCGCTTGCGCACCGCGATCATCCGTTTCATCGTCCACCACAGGGAATAGGGGTTGTTCCGCTGCGCTTCCACGTTGACGGTTTCGTAGTGGTACTCGGCGTCGATGACGATGGGCAGGTAGAGCTTCTGCGGGTTAGCCCGAGAGAAGCCGGCGTTGCGGTCGGCGCTCCACTGCATCGGCGTGCGCACGCTGTTGCGATCCCCCAGGTAGATGTTGTCCCCCATGCCGATCTCGTCGCCGTAGTAGATCACCGGCGTGCCGGGCAGAGAAAACAGCAGGCTGTTCATCAGCTCGATGCGGCGGCGGCTGTTGCCCAGCAGGGGCGCCAAGCGGCGGCGGATGCCCAGGTTGACCCGCGCGTTGGGATCCTTGGCGTACACCTGGTACATGTAGTCCCGCTCTTCGTCGGTGACCATCTCCAGGGTGAGCTCGTCGTGGTTGCGCAAGAAAATGGCCCACTGGCAGGTTTCGGGAATGGGGGGAGTCTGCTGCAGGATGTCGATGATGGGGAAGCGATCCTCCATCTGGATGGCCATGAACAGCCGCGGCATCAGGGGGAAGTGGAAGTCCATGTGGCACTCGTCTCCGTCGCCGAAGTAGGCTACGGCATCTTCCGGCCACTGGTTGGCCTCCGCCAGCAGCATACGGTTGGGATATCTTTCGTCAATGTATTTGCGTAGGGCCTTGAGGAAGGCGTGGGTTTCCGGCAGGTTCTCGCAGTTGGTGCCCTCCCGCTCGTACAGATAGGGCACCGCGTCCAACCGCAGGCCGTCCACCCCCATGCTCAGCCAAAAGTCCACCACCTCGAAGATGGCCTTCTGCACGGCAGGATTGTCGTAGTTGAGATCCGGCTGGTGGGAGTAGAAGCGATGCCAGTAGTAGGCTTTGGCCACCGGATCCCAGGCCCAGTTGGAAGTTTCAAAGTCTTGAAAGATGATGCGGGCCTCTTTGTACTTTTCCGGGGTGTCGCTCCAAACGTAGAAGTCCCGCTCGGGGGTGCCGGGGGCGGCGCGCCGAGCCCGCTGAAACCAGGGATGCTGATCGGAGGTGTGGTTGAGGATCAGCTCGATGATGACGCGGATCCCGCGTTGGTGGGCGGCATCTAGAAAGATTTTGAAGTCCTCTAGGGTGCCTAGGGTGGGGTTGACGTTGGTAAAGTCAGAAACATCGTACCCATCATCCCGCAGAGGGGAGGGGAAAAAGGGCAGCAGCCAGAGGGCCGTGATGCCCAGATCCTGCAGGTAGTCCAGCTTTTCCGTCAGGCCCTGGAAGTCGCCCACTCCATCGCCATCGCTATCGGCAAAAGCCCGCACCGGTAGCTCGTAGATGATCGCGTCTTTGTACCAGAGGGGGTTGTGGGTTAAGGGAGAGACGATGCTGCGCAGAGGGGCTTGGCTCATCATATCGGCAATAGAAACAGGATTTGGACACCTTGGCAACCCTAACCGTTGAGTGGGGATCCCCTCAATAGGCTGCAGCCTTTTCTTGGGTGCCAGGGATCCCGGCAGGCGGTGCGGTTTTGGGCCTGACAGGGCGATTTTAACCCCTCACCCCCGGCCCCTCTCCCAGCCCTCACCCCCGGCCCCTCTCCCAGAGGGAGAGGGGAGGTGGCGAGTGCTCTGGGGTTTGGGGTGGCAAGGGATCCCCCTGGGTTCTTATGCTGGTGGGCGACAGTTGCAGTGAGGCCGAGCGTGAGAGTTGTCTGGGAACGCAGCATTTACGGGGGCAATGGCCGCGTGCCCTGCATTATCTGCGGCGGATGGGCCACCCCGATCCAGAAAAAGGGGCAGCAGGTGCTGCTGGCGGTGGTCTACAACGACCGGGGCCAAATCTATGGCGAGATCTGCCGCAGTTGCCTCAGCCTGGGGGCCAAGGGCATCAAAGAGTATCTACGGGAGCGGATTGCCCGCCTGCGTAGACAACTGCAAGACCTGGAGGAGCTGGAGCGGGGAGAGGTGCAACTGCCCACCTTGGAGCAGGAGCTGAGCGCTTACCTGGATTGAGGACTACCCTTTCTGCCGCTCAATCGGGATCTTCAGCCAACGGCTCAGCTCCGAGGCCAACCATTCTAGCTCTGGCTCTTGCAGATTCTTTAGCTCGTACTTGCGGTTGCCCGCCCAAATGTTCAACTGTGGGCATACCTCTTCCAGGGTCCCAGAATAAGGTTGTCGTCGGGTATAGCCCGGGATCAGCTCCAGCCGGTCAATGTAGCATCGCCGACTAGGGGGAACTGGATGAAAACGCAGGCCAAGCAATTCGTAGGCTAAGCTGATCCGTTCTTTGTCGATATACAGGTAAGCCTTGCCGAATAAGCTGTAGAGGGTCAGGAGCACCAACCACCCCACCTCCCCGAAGAGCACACAGGCCAGCATGAGCAGAAAAAAAGGACTAACCTCCATAGCCTCCTCATCTGTCCCGACCGTGGAGGCGGCAATACAAAGAGCGTAGTAGCTAAGCGCAATGACGGCAACGACGAGAGGCAAACAAACCAAGCCGAGAAGTCGTTTGGCCGGGATCACCACCTCAAAGGTCTGTTCGGACTTGTGCAGTTGAATCCGGCTGCCCGCCGGCCGTCGAGGGGGAACCGCGGCTGCTGTCGAAGGAACCGGCAGTGGGCGGCGATCCAACTGCTCCAGCGCCTCCAGGGCCTGCCGGGCAGAAGTGGGACGGTTCGCCACCAAGGGCTCTGTCAGCCAGCGCAGCCAGTCGCGAAAGGCCGGGCTCAGTTGCACCGCTGGCTCGAACCCAATCCGGGATCCCACCTGCGGCAAGTCCGCCGGATGCTGGCCTGTCAGCAGGTGAATCAGCGTGGCGCCTAGGCTGTAGAGATCGGAGGCAGGCACAGTTCTGCCGCCAAATTGCTCTAGGGGCATGTAGCCGTAGCTCCCCACCACGGTGTAGGATCCCTGCTCCCGCGGCCCAGCCGCCTGCACCGAGCCAAAATCCACCAGGTACACCTGCCCGTCGGCTGCCAACAGAATGTTGCTGGGCTTGAGATCCCGGTGGATGACCGGCGGGTGGAGCTCATGGAGGTAAATGAGGATGCGCAGCAGCTTTTGCGCTAGGTCGCGCACCTCCGGCTCGGCAAAACGCCGCCCTCGCTCCATCCACTCCTGCAGCGAGGGGGCGTCGATGTAGCTTTGCACCAGCGCCAGGCCGCGCCCCCCTTTCAGGGCAATTTCAAAGCAATCGCGGTACTGGGGAATGGCCGGGTGGGAGAGAGTTTGCAGGATCTGGGCTTCTCGCTCAAACAGCTTCAGGTCGGCCCAGTTGAAATCCGGCCCGAATAGGATTAGCTTGATGACAACCGGTTCTGAGGTGAGGAGATCCCGCGCTAGGTAGGTGTGTCTACCGCTACGCTTGCTCAGCCGCCGCTCGAGTTGATACCGCTGCCGCCAAACTGGACGCTCTGAAGCCATCTCTCCTCGCTCAAGCACCCCGTTTGCTCAGCTCCATAGTAGCTCTAGGACAGGGATCCCCTCGGGGTCAGAAATTTGTTCTGGGAGACAGAATCAATGGGATTCCTGGAAAGCCTATCCAACAGCTTTCCCAAAACGGGCAGGATATGCTGGCGAGGGATCCCTGGTTCTCTACCGAGTCTCCCCTGGCCCCTCCGCCTGTTTCCCCACCTACTACCAGGGCTTTCTCCCCAAGCCAGCCTGGAGGAGATCAAAGCCGCTTACCGTCGGCGGGTGCGCGAGATTCACCCAGCTCGTCTGCCTGCCGACTTCCCCGAAGGGTTGCAGCAATTGGCCCAGCGAGATACCACGTCCCTCAGCAATAGCCAGCAACGCTGAGTCTACATCTCAGCCTCCTCCCCCAGCCCTCCCCCTTGCCAAAGCCGGCTGTGACCTCTGCTGCTTGGCTTGCGCTCTTGAGTGCCGGCTGGAGGGGGGCTGCTCTCTGTTTGGCAAGTTTGGCCCTCTGGAATGTCCTCAGCCCGGCCCAAGGTTTGGATGTGGCCAGCAAAACGGTTGTTGTTGGCACCTCTCAGTTTCTCGGCAATGCGGATCCTTCTCTGGCAGCCTCCTCTGTCCCCCCAGACATCCGACACGGGCAACGCCCTAGAAGGTTCTCGGCCCCAGTTGCCCCTTCTGCTGGTCTCCTTTCTCCCTCCTAGCGGCCAGCCCAACTCGCATGCTATCGGCCAACGGCAGCAAAGAACGCCGGCAAGCCGTGCGCTGGGTGCCCTAGCCAGGCAGGACTCTGGCCCGCAGGCGGGAGGAAAAGACCTCGTAAATAACCGTCAAAGGCTGGCCCCGGTGTAACAGGAGATAGTGCCTAGCCCAAAAAGGACCGGGGCAGTTGAGAAGCCGGGCAATGGGCTCGGCTTCGCCGTAGTAGAGCCGCCGCAACTCGCGAAAGGTCTCCAGTTTTTCTTGGATTAGGTTTTGACCAATGGGCAGATTGGGGTGGGGCAAGTATCGAGCCAGATGGTCGGAGTTCCACCAAGAGGTGGCATAGAGCAAGGGCTGCTGAGAGGTTGCTCCACACAGCCAAACCCGCCGCCGCACCAAGGGGGATCCCAGCCGTGCCAAATCCTTGGCCAGCCGTTGCATGGACTGGGGGGCGGCCCTCTGCTCCGCCGGCAAATCGACCCGGCCCGTGTCGAGCAGATGGGCCTGAATCGGCTCTTGGGTCAAGGCAGCTAGGTTGCGGGTGGTCAAGCCATCCCCCAAGAGCAGCAGGCGCAACACGGGATCCACCTGCACCAACTCAGGCTGTAGCGGGTCTGCCTCCCCCTGCCAATGCAGTTGCAGAGGCCACCAATCGCCTTGGCCAGAGGAGACGTTAGAACAGAGAGCAGCGCTCCAAGGGGATCCTGCGGCGTCGGCCTGGTAGGTCAGTGGAGAAGGGGAAAGTTCCAAGGCGGAGGTTCGGTTGTTAAGTTCTGTATCGCTCCTTAGTCTAACCCACCCCCTGCTGCAGCTCTAGGGGCTTGCCTAGCTGGTGCCCGGCTGGATCAGCAGCCGTACCACCCAGGGGACGACCACGATGACGCTGATCAGGCGGGCCAGATGCATGACCACCACTGTGCTGGTTTGGGCTCCCATGTCCAGGGCAATCAAGCTCATATCGGAAATGCCCCCTGGCGCCGTGCCCAAGATGGCCGTGAGGCGCTCGATGCCCAACCAACGGGAGATCAAATACCCCGACAAAACTCCCGTGCCCACCGCAATCACCGTACAGAGCAGGGCCGGTCGCCACAGATCCTTCAGGGCAAAGAAGGTCTCAGCAGTGAGCTTGCTGCCTAGGAGAATACCCAGCACCACCTGCATGACAAAGCGGATCCCGGCTGGGGGAGTGGGGATCGGGATCGCCCCCCAAACATTGACCAAACCCACTGCTACCATCGAGCCCACCAAGGCTCCTGCCGGCAGCCTCAGCTTGACTGCGATCAGGGCACCTGCCAACCCGATCAACACCGTCCAGAGATAGTTCATCATTGCGGCCTGGCCTCGAGGCAAGGGGATCTCTGCAAAGCAGGGCTTGGCCCACCTTTTCCACGACATTCGGCGCAAATGCCGTAGAAGTCCAGCACATGGTACTCGATCACAAATTGGTAGCGGCTGGCAAGCTGCTCCTCCAGATCTTCCACCGGGCAATCCGGCAGAGGCACCACCCGCCGACATTCGGTGCAGATCAGGTGATGGCGGTTGTGGCCGTTGCTGGGCAGAACCTGATAGTAGGTTTGCTGATCCCCCAAGTTGACCGCCTGCAGCTTGCCCTCATTGCGCAGAGCATCCAAAACTCGGTAAACCGTGGCCAGACCCACCGTGTGGTTGGCATTGCGTAACTCCAAAAAGATCTCTTGCGCCGAAAGGGGCTGTGAGCGCTGCTCTAGCAGCTCCAGAATTAATTTCTGGTTGCGGGTCTGGCGGGAAGAAGACATGATCCTTTGTCTGGGTCATTCTTTGGGGTCAGCGCTCAGAGTCTGCCTCGGCTTTCATGCGCTCTAGGGTCTGGTGCATCTGGTCGAACATTTGGGTTAGGGAGAGCCCAAATCCCCCAAGCTGGGTTTGCAGTTGTTTGATGGTCATCTGAGCCATAAAGTCGTCGGAGAGCTCCAGTCGCTTCATGAAAATGCGCTGGCGCTCCAGCAATTCTTCCATTCGCTCAATGAAGATTTTTTTGCCTTCCCGGTCGAATTGGCCGTAGCGCTCGCCAAGTCGCATCAGGTTTTGGAAGTCCTGAAACAGTTGCTTGGCTTCTTCTTGGACGATCTCCGAGTCGAAAAAACTCATGGCCTTCGGTTTGCTCTGCATAAACTGTATTGGATATACCCATCCTATCCGATCGGGTTGGGGGGCGCAGTCCCTGCCGTTTTCCGGCCAGTACGGGATCCCGCCCTTCGCTTGGGTGGAGAATGGAGTTTGGGCCTGTCTGCCCCGCTCTCTGCTATGTTCCCCTTTCCTGGTGTGAAGGCTTACACGCAGCCGGCTTTGGCCCGGCAGTGGTGCCAACGGGTGCAGGGATCCCGACCGCTGTTTTTGGCCTGCCTGGGGTTTACGGAAACAGCTCTTGTGCCGGGCATCTCCGCTGCCGGCGCCACGCCCTCCTTGCGGCGCTACACGGCCCTTGCCGATGGAGAGGTGCTGCTGGGGGGCTATTCTCACCGCTTGCCCACCTCTCCCGATGGCTATCCTTCACCGGTGGTGATCAGCCGCGCCGTCCTGAGGGAGTTGGGGATCCCCTGTCGCGTGTTCGACTGTGGTTTGCCGGAGCCGCTGCCGGGGGCAGAAACGGTAAGCGCCAGGGGGATGGCCCGCTGCTTGAGCACGGGGCAGGCTTTATCTCTGGAACGGGTGGGATCCCTGTGGCAGGAGGGGTATGAGCGGGGATCCCGGCTGGAGTCGAGCTACTGCGTCATCGGCGAATGTGTGGCAGGGGGCACCACCACGGCACTGGCGGTGTTGCTGGGGCTGGGCTGGCAAGCAGAGGGCATGGTCAACAGCAGCCACCCGGTCTGCAACCACGCCCAAAAGCTGGCCTTGGCGCGGCAAGGTCTGGCCCATCTCTCGCCCAACGCTACAGCGCCGGAGGTGGTGGCCGCTGTGGGGGATCCGATGCAGCCCTTTGTGGCCGGGCTGGCGATGGCGGCAGCCCAGCGGGGGCCGGTGCTGCTGGCGGGCGGCACCCAGATGCTGGCGGTGCTGGCCCTGATGCGGCGCTGGGGGGAAGAGCAAGGGATCCCTTGGCCCCCGGAGAACGTAGTGGTAGGCACCACCCGCTGGGTGGCCGAGGATCCCTCCGGCAATACGGTGGCCTTGGCCGAGTTGCTGGGAACTGCCCCCCTTTTGGCTACCCAACTGAGCTTTGCCAATAGCCGCTACGCCCCCTTACAGGCTTACGAGCGAGGCTATGTCAAGGAGGGGGTGGGGGCGGGTGGGCTGGCCATTGCCAGCAGCCTATATGCCGGCTGGGGCCAGGCAGAGCTGTTGGCCGCCGTTGAGCGCAGCTACGAACAACTCGTGCTTCAGGCCGGCTCCAGGGGGGCCATCGTCAGGCCCTCCCGCAGCAACTGTTGATGGTAGAGCTCCGCTTGCTCTTGCGGGCCGACCCAGACGACCGCTTGCCCTTCGGCATCCACCTGCACGGTTAGTTGTCGCGCCAAGGGCAGGGTCATGCCGGGGATGTACTTGAGCAGGCATTCGGTAACGTGCTGAAAGGTGTTGAAATCGTCATCCAAGACGATCACCTTGAAGTGGGGGTAGGGCTGACGAACCCGGGTTCTCGATGGAGACGACTGCTGAGCAGGTCGAGTGGGAGCTTCCGTGGTCATAGCAGCAGAACTCAAGACAACATCCGGTAACTTTGATGCCTTAGATCCGATTCAACTTTCTCAACAGCCAAAAATTTGCCGCTGTTGATTCTGAATCTATTCTAGTTCCTAGTCTAGTGAACTCTGGTGAACGCATTGGCGTCTGCCGGCAGCCCCTATTTGCCTTCGGATCCCCTGCCGGTGCAAGAGATGGGAAAGAGGTGCGGATTCCCGACCCGCTCTCACAACATCAGCTCTTCCCGCAGGGAGCGGCGGGGCTTTTTGCCGCCGAAGTGGTGCTCAAAATAGAGGGCGGTGGCCTGCGACAGGATCCCGGCTTGGGCAAGGGCCTGGCACAGGGATCCCGCCGGCGGCAGGTGCTTCTGAATCTGTTCGATTTGGACGGCGCTGACCAGCCCCGAAGCCTTAAGGTAGTCGGCTACATGCCGTCCACCTGCTAGGTACACAGAGTAGCCGTCTTCGCTGAAAAACTTGACCGTCTCTGGCTTGAGGCCGCTGTGGTGGGTCAGCACATCCGTGAAGGTGCCGCCCTCTGTTTCCCAGGCATGGATGATGGCTTCGATGCCAGCATTGTCGAGGAGGCCGGCTGCCCGCAATTGGGTCAAGATCCGCTGCACCCAAGGGGTGGCCCGCTGCAGCGCTTCCAAGTCCTCTTCTCCCAAATACCCTTGGGGCGGTAATTCCCCTTCTGCTGCTCTTGCGGCTACAGTCGGCGTTGAGATGGCCTGCGGCGGGACTTGTTGCTGGGCCGTAGGCGCGGTGGCAGGGGGAGGGGCTGGCTGTGTCTGAACTGTTTGCAGTTGGGCTTGGAGCTGACGCACCTGCTCTTGGGCCTGTTGGAGCTGGGCTTGGGTTTCTTGGAGTCGGGCTTGAGTTTCCTGCAGTTGCATCTGCAGCCGGTGGATGGTCTCGGCGGCTTCTTGGCGGGCGTGGGCCAGGTCGGCGATGAGGCGAGTTTTCGTCGATTGAGCCAGTTGGAGTTGGTGCTGGTGCTCCTGCAACGATTGGCTCAGGGTGGCCAGTTGGGCTTCCTTCTGCTCCAGCGTCTGGCGCAGGTGGGCTTCCGTTTGCTGGTGCTGCTGCAGCCGGGATCCCAGCTCTTGCAGCTTGGGTTTGGCCTGGGATTGCCATTCTGTCAGCTCGTGGCAGCGGCGACGTAAGGTCTCCAGCTCGGCTTGGGAAGCTTGCAACTGTTTGGCCAGGGCCTGGACTTGCGCGGATCCCCGATCTTGCTGGGCTTGGAGCTGCTCCTCCAACTCTTGAATGCGCTGCTGGGCAGCCCTGTGTTGCTCGGATCCCTGCTGAATCTGGGCGGCCAGTTGGGCTTCCAACTCGGCCATTCGCTGCTGCTGGGCCTGGTAGTTAGCAATCTGCTGCCGCAACTGCTCGGCTGTAGCTTGCTGGTGCTGTCGCTCCTGCTCCAGTTGCGCCTTTAGGGCGGCAACCTGCTCTTGGTAGCGCTCCAGTTGGGCTTTGTATTGCGCGGTAGCTTTGTGAACCTGCTGCGCTGCCTGCAGCGGCGAAGCGTAGAGGGGAGGCTGATCCGGAATGGTGGACCACTGCTCCACCATCACTTCCCAACTGTTGGCAGCTCCTCGCCGTCGCCGTAGCTGCTGCTGCTTGTCGAGGGCCCACTCCAACCAGTGGGGTTGCACCCAGCCCTGCTGCACCAGGATCTCCCCCAACTTGCGCTCGGGGTGGTGCTTTTGCTGAAGCAGAGCTTGATACACGTGCTCCACCTCCAGGTAGCCGTGCAGCACCAGGATCTCGCCGATGCGCACCAACTCGACCGGGATCAAAGGATAGAGATCTTGCGGGGCAACCCAGCCGTGCTGCATACACAGCTCCCCCAACATCAGGGGGCTGTCCGCCTTTTCCCACATGGCCTGAGCCAACTGGGCGGGGGTGAGCAACCCCGCTTTGTTGAGGGCTTCCCCCAAGCGGATCTCGAACTTCTCCCGCTCAATAGCGGCTGGGCTGGAGCTGGTCAACGGATTCATGGGGCCTCTCGGACATGAGGAGTAAGCTTAACTACAGCTATCATGTCGGAAAATTCTTAGAAAGGCGAGGGAGCGCAACTGTGATGCATTTTGTCAAGCCGGGGATCCACGGATGTTGCAGGAATGTCCATCTTTAAGCTGCAAGAGGCCGTTGTTCCCGGCTCTGAGCAAACTGCTGAAGCCGGCGCAGCATCAGCAATTGTCCCAAGCCCAAGGGCAAGAGAGAAACGGCTTCTACCCGCAACTGCACCCAGCCGTTCCCCCACCGCCAATCACAGTAGCCATCGGCTCCGCCCCACATCAGCAGGCGCAGCCGTTCCGGCAGCAGGGTTTCCACTTGGTGCAGGATCGAGAGGGGGCCCCATTGGACGGCAAAGGTGCTGCCCGGCTCCAGCCTGGCGGGCAGGGATCCCTGCAATTGCTGTGGCCAGATCCACTGCTGCAACAACTCCACCTCGGTCAAGCAGCGCTGTATCGTCGATGCACTGGCCTCGACTTCGATGCGGATGGTGGAAGATTGGAATGTCCCGAGCATCCTTGTCCCGCGTAGGTGACCCCAAAACCAAAGCGGCAAGGGGGTGACCCCTGTCAACTCTATTCTGGCCGATTGCTCCCGATTTGCCTTTGAAAACGGCTCGTCCCCATGTGGTGGCCATCTTGGCCCAAAGTCTGGATGGCAAGCTGGCAGCTCACCGCGGGCAAAGGCCCCACTTCGCCAGCGCCGAAGACTATCGGCACCTGGAAAACCAAGCTGCCCGGCAACAGGCTTTGATTATGGGGGCGGCCACGCTGCGGGCCTACGGCACCAGCCTTCGCCTCCGGGATCCCGAGCTCATCCAACGCCGACTCCAGCAGGGCCTCTCCCCTCAGCCTCTGACGATCATCTGCTCCGGCAGCGGGGATATTCCTGAGGATTTGCCGTTTTTTCGGCAGCCCCTCACCCGTTGGCTGTGGACCACTCCCCAGGGATCCCGGATTTGGGAGAACCGCACCGGCTTTGCAGATATCTGGGTGGCTGCCGATTGGGATCTGCCGGCACGGCTGGCCCGCCTGCGCAGTTTGGGCATTGAACGGGTGGGGTTGCTGGGCGGGGGGCGGCTTTTGGGGGCGTTTTTGCAGGCAGGGAGCTTGGATGAGCTGTGGGTAACCCTGGCGCCGGTGTTGCTGAGTGGGTATGCCGATGCCCCGGCTAGCATCGAGGGCTGGCAACTGCAGGGATCCCCGCCCCAGCTGGAGCTGCTGGAGTGCCACCGTGGCTCTAAGGAGCTGTTTTTGCGCTACCGGGTCGAGTGGCCCTGAGGGGGCTCGCGAGAAAAAATTTTTGGACAAATTTAGATTTCTCAGAAATCCACAGGTTTTCCCCAGACTTTCCACAGGCGGGCGGGCTGTTTTCCACAGACTCCTTGCCACAGGAAACGGCAGCGAGGGTTTCTGTGGAAAAGTCCAAACTGGAAAGTTCAGGCGGATACACCTTTAGGAATGTAACGGGATCGCGCCGTTTTTGCCGATGGCATCAAAGCCAGCGGCGGACTTTAACAAACTTGGAGCCGCTGCCCAGGATTGACAGCCCCCATGGGGCAGAGGGCAGAATAGCCGCACCTGAGGTGAGGGGGAGATTTTCCTGGCAGCTCTCCTCAGAGGCAAAGAACCCTTTGCCCAAGAACTCTATCCCTTCTCCTGCCTGAGACAAGGCCAAGGGGCAGCCTGGTATCCTCTGGCCGCTGCCGGACGGGCTAGGGGCAAACTTCTACAGACTGTCTTGCTTTTGACGGGGCTGATGCGGCCCCCGGCATACCCAAGTTAGAGAGCTGGGTTGGTTTGTTTGCGATTCCCTTCTGGGCAGGCCCGGTTTTGGCCGGATCCCTAGGTTTTCTTGGTTTCACTGTTAACCCCGAGTAGGTGGTTGGGCTATGGATTCTCCCACCGTCAGCATTTTGAGCGAAATTCCCGAGGAGCTACACGACACTCTCAAAAACTACCTCTCTCGTCACCCCGACTGGGATCAAGATCGGGTGGTGACGGCGGCACTCTCGCTATTCCTGCTCCAGAGCGGAGACACAGATCGGCGCGCCGCCCGTATTTACTTAGACAGCCTGTTTCGCCGCAACTGAGCCCTCGGAAGGCAAGCCCCGAGGATGGCCCGATGCATGGGCGGGGGGTTAGGAACACTCTGTCAAGAACGTCCTACTAACCTGAACTGTTAACCTGAGTAGGAAGATGTCCCGCTGTTGCCGCATGCCGGCGGGAAGGGTAAAAAGGGATCCACCAAGGGAAAAACCGTGCCACAGGGCTTCGGGCGAGGAAAAAGCGACCGGCAGACGGCTGGGCCAAAGGGCCTAGGACGAGGCTCCGCTCTACCCCCCTGCCCTTCCCCGGAGGCGACCCTGGCGCTGGCCGAGCGCCACCGACAAGCAGGGGATCTGGAGACGGCACTGCACCTCTGCCGGCAGCTTACCCGGGCCCATCCCCACCTGTTCGCCGCCCAGGCGTTGCTGGGATCCCTCTATCTGCAGATGGGGGATCCCTGCCAAGCCCTGACCCCCCTGCAATTGGCTTTGCATCTGAGAAGGGATTGGGTGCCAGCCTGGCAGGAGCTGGGCGATGCCTGGATGCTACTGGGCAACCCGGAGGAGGCGGCGCGCGCCTATGAACAGGGCTTGGCTTTTGCTCCTGCCGATGGGCAACTGCTCTTGCGGTTGGGCAGTTGTTGGCTGGCTTTGGGGAAACGGGAGCAGGCGATTGCGGTGCTGCGCCAGGCCGCAGCAGCCCAGCCTCCCCAAGTTTATGCTTTGGCGGCTTTGGGGAACGCCCTCCTGTTCGACAACCAGCTTGGGGAAGCGGAAGCCTGGTTTCGCCGCGCTCTCGCCCTGGCGCCGCAGGAGGGGCGGATTCTCGTCAACCTCGGCCACTGCCTGCACCTACAAGACCGCCTAGAGGAGGCCGCCGACTGTCTGCGACAGGCCATCCCGCTGCTGCCGGAGGAGGCGCAGCCCCACAACAACCTGGGCACCGTCCTGCAAGAGCAAAACCAACTCGAGGCCGCTATTGAGGCTTATCGACGCGGCCTGCAGTTGGCCCCCGACTGGCCGGAGATCCATTACAACCTGGGCACGGCCTTGCTCACCCTGGGCCGCTATGAGGAGGGGTGGCGGGAGTACGAATGGCGGCTGCAGCGACAAGGGGCAGCCTATCCGCGCTTCCTCTCGCCCCTGTGGCCGGGATCCCCTCTGGGCCAGCAGACGCTGCTGATCTACGCCGAACAAGGGCTGGGGGACACGATTCAGTTTGTGCGCTACCTGCCGCTCTTGGCCGCCGCCCATCCTGCAGCCCAAATTTTCTTCCGCTGTCAGGGATCCCTCGTCGAGCTGGTGCAAGCCGCCTTCCCCCAGGTACAGGTTATCTCGGAGAGGGATCCCTTGCCCTCTTTCGACCAGCACCTGCCCTTGCTCAGCCTGCCCCACCGCCTGGGCACCACGCTGGAGACAATTCCCGCCCGCATCCCCTATCTGACCTGTCCCGATGGGAGCTCGGCCTGGCCGGAAGATTGGCCAGAGCTTCCCCCGCGAAAACTGAAGGTGGGACTGGTATGGGCCAGTGGCCGCCGCGCCAACCCTGAGCTAAACCGCGTGCAAAGGCTGAAAAGTTGTCCTTTGGACTTGCTGCTCCGGGAATTGCCAACGTCCGCCATCCAGTGGGTCAGCCTACAGGTGGGGGAAGATCTAAGCCCAGTGGGATCCCTCCTGGAACAGCACCAGGTGATGGAGTTGGGATCCCGTTTTCGCCATTTTGTCGATACAGCCGCAGCCGTTGCCCAGTTGGATCTGGTGATCAGCGTCGATACAGCCGTTGCTCATTTGGCCGGCGCGATGGGCAAGCCGGTGTGGGTGCTGTTGCCCTTTGCCGCCGATTGGCGCTGGCTCCTCCAGCGGCAAGACAGCCCCTGGTACCCTGAGACAATGCGCCTGTTTCGGCAAAACACACCAGGAGACTGGGTTGGCGTGTTGCGGCAGGTGCGGGTCGCCCTCGAAGAGACGCTGTCAGGGATCCCTTCTCAAAACCCCACCTATTCCTCGCCCTGAACGATGCGCTGAAACAAATAGCCGGTGCCGCGGGCCGTCAGGATCAGCTCTGGATTGCTGGGGTCATCTTCCAGCTTGGCCCGCAGCCGCGAAATGTGGACATCCACCACCCGCGTATCCACATGGCGCTCCGGGGTATAGCCCCACACCTCCTGCAAAATCTCGGAGCGGGAAAACGGCTCCCCCGAGCGGCTGACCAACAGCTCCAGCAGACTGAACTCCATCCCGGTCAGGCGAATGCGCTCGTCCCGTTTATAGACCTGCCGCTTGTTGGTATCGATGCGGATATCCCCCACCTGAATCACTCCAGAACTGGGGATCCCCTCGTGGCTTGCCCGCGCCACCCGTCGCAGCACCGAGCGAATGCGGGCTTCCAGTTCCTTGGGCGAAAAGGGCTTGACCACATAGTCGTCTGCCCCCAGCTCCAACCCCGTGATGCGGTCGGCCACATCCCCCAACGCCGTCAGCATGATGATCGGAATGTCGGATTCCTTGCGCAACTCCTGGCAAACTCCATAGCCATCCAGCTTTGGCATCATCACATCCAGCACCACCAGGTCGGGATCCTGCTTGTGGAAAACCTCCAGCGCCTCCTCGCCATCCGAAGCCGTAACCACGTCGTACCCGATCATGGACAGACGGGTTTCCAAAATGCGTCGAATGCTAGCCTCGTCGTCGACCACCAGAATCCGTTCCTTACGCTGTGCTTCCACGGTGCCGCAACTCCTGAACTTCTCAATAAAAAAGATTAGAAAAATTGAGGCAAGCGCTAAATTGGGGTGAGCAGATGCAATGGGGCCGATCTGGAATGGATGGGTTTGCCCAGGGAATTTCAGACCCCCCAACTCCTCGTCTGTTGGCGGCCAAAGCCGCACCTCAAGGATGCAGCCCTGGGAAACAGACACAGAACAGCAGGCTCTTTGGCCACCGGACTCGATCTTAAAGTTCTAAACTTTGTCCAGCAGCACAGGCGTGGCCCCCTGACAAACCCTTGCGGTTGACCCCTGCCAAACCTGAGAAACCTTCGTAAGAAGTTACTTTCTACTCCCTAATTTATCATCCAGAAACGGCTGCTACCCCACCTTGACGCTCTATTCTGCGGCAATTTAGCCCAACTTGATACATACCTTCACAACTTCTTCAGGTTGCGACAAGGGCTGCGCTGGGTCGGAATGACTCGAATGGCTATTCGGCAGAAAAAGTGGCTGCCGCCACTCCCTAGCCGTTGGCAGTGGGAAGAGTATAGCAACTGTCCAGCAGGCCAGCGGAACGGATTTCGCGGTCGGCGTGATGCTCCAAAACGCGCCGCAACAGACGTTCTGCCTCCAGCCAAGCCGCCAAGGGCAGCGAATCTTCGGCCAGGGGCAAAGTTGGACTGGGCAGGGATCCCAAAGCTTGCAGGACGGAACTGGAGACCCAGACAATTGGGCTGGGCCGCTGCGCCACCCGGCAAGGATCGCAGACCAAGCCGCCCAATTGCGGGCTGAAAAAAACGTTATCGACCAACCCCCCCCCGCAGAAGTGACAGGCTTGCACCTGGGGAGCGAACCCTGCCAACGCCAGGAGGTGATACAGCCCATGGATGAGCAAAGGCAAAACGGCCCGCTCCGAAGCGGCCCGTTCGATGCGTTGCAAGTGTTCCACCAACACCACAAACAGCTCTTCCTGGGCTTGGTCGGGCAAGGCCAGTAGCAAGGCCACCTCCGCCAGGTACTGGGCCGCCGTGAGATGGGCCAAGCTGCGGCCAAGACGAGGAAAAGTCTGGAGAGTTTCCACCTGGACAATGCGCTGCAGACGTTGGCAGGCCTCCGTCTGGGCAGACCAGCGCCCCCGCGCGATCAGCAGCTCGTTGATGACAAAGGGCTCCATTCGCCCTCCCCACTTGGAAGGCTGCTTACGGGATCCCTTGGCCACCGCGCGGATCAAGCCTTGCTCGCGGGTCAAGATGGTTATGATCCGATCCGACTCGCCCAGCGGGATCCCCTTTAGGTTGATGCCCGTCACCCGATAGGTGCGCCCACTCATGCGGTTCCTCTGGCTTGCAGCTCTTGCATGAGCTCCAGCCCCCAAGAGGTGCCGATGCGGCTGGCCCCTGCTTGGATCATGGCCTCTGCTTGAGCCAGCGTGCGAATGCCGCCCGAAGCTTTCACCCCCACTTTACCCCGGCTGAGCTGCCACAACAGTTGCACATCTGCCGGCGTCGCCCCGCCCATCCAGCCGGTGGAGGTCATCAAAAAAGCTGCCCCCGCATCGATGCAAATCTCCCCGGCCAGCTTTTTCTCTGCCTCGGTCAAGAGGGCCGTTTCCAAAATGGCCTTGACGCAAACCCCCGTTTCTTCCACCAGTTGGGCAATCTCGGCATGGAGGCGATCCAGCTCCCCCGCCTTGAGCCAGGCCAAGTTGATGCGGACATCCAGCTCCCGGCACCCCTGCTCCACCGCCAGTTGAGCCTCATAGAGCTTAGCCTCCGCAGTGGTGGTGCCCAAGGGAAACCCCACCACCGTGCTTACCTTGACCGGGGATCCATGCAGCCGCTCCACCACCCGCGGCACGTAACAAGGTGGAACGCAAAAAGTGGGAAAACAGTAGCGCAAGGCAATTGCGCACCCCTGCTCGATCTGTTCTGGGGTCACCATCGGCAACAGCAGCGTGTGGTCGATGTACTCCGCCAAATTGATCGAGCTATCCGCCGCGCCCTTACGCTCCAGAGAAAGCATGGGTCGAGCCCCCAGCACCCTTCTCTACTTTAGCCCCAGTTTTCGCCCGCAGGGAGCCGCAAGGATGGCCGAGCCTTATCGGTGTACCACCGCCCGATCGCCAGCCTTGATTGACCTGCCGCGTGCTAGGCACAAATGCGGGGCAAAGGTGCGGGCGCCGAGGTCACCTGCAGCAATCGGGGAATACGGCTGCTGTCGTAGATGCGAAATTCTTTTTCCAAGATGGCTTTTTCGTCGCGCACCGCCTGGTTCAAAACGATGGATCCCTGCGGATCGGAGATGGAACGGTGGAAAGTGCCGGGGGGAATGCGCAAAATACCTCGATTGGCTTCCAAGCGCACAATGTGGAAGGGATCCCGCCAGCTAAAATTCACCAAATAAAACGTCCGCCCGCCCCACAGAGCCAACAAGTTGTCCTCTTGGTGGGGATGCATGTAAAACTGCCAATAGCCTTGAGGATTGTCGGGGGGACTGATGGCCGGCCCATCATGATAAACCAAGTCGCGGGCGTTGGATTGGGCAACTGTGATGTCGAAAAAACGTACGCCGGGGGTATCTCGAAATTGATGAAAAGGCAGCAGGGCAAACATGGAGCTCGCCATGGGAACACCTGACCAACGACAGAGAGAAAAACAGGTTTTCACACTGTTTCGTGCTGTTTCGCAGTGTGAAGATGGAGTTATGTCGTCAGTTTAGTCAGGCCCAGCAGAGGGTTCAAATCTGAGATAGCATCACATCTATGCGCAGATCGAATAGATGGGATCCATGAACATCTCACAACTGCGAACTCTGGTGGCTGTGGTGGAGCGGGGGAATTTCAGCGATGCCGCCCTGCAATTGCAGATTTCCCAGTCGGCGGTGAGCCGGGCCATCGCCAGCCTAGAGGAAGAATTGGGGGTGTCTGTGTTGGTGCGCGGTCGCTTTGGGGCCCGCCTAACGCCGGTGGGGGAGCGACTAATGCGCCATGTCCGCAAGATGCTGCAACTGTGGGAACAAATGGAGTATGAAGCCAACCTGGAAAAAGGGTTGCGGGGGGGAAATGTGCGGGTTGCCGCTTTTCGCAGTGCTGCAACCCATTTGCTGCCGCCGGTGATTGCCCGCTTCCGCCAACAATTTCCGCAGGTTGCCGTCACCCTTACAGAAGAAGATCCGGCCACAGTGGAACATCTGCTGCGCTCAGGCCAGGTGGATATTGGCCTATTGCCCTTGCCGCGGGCTGCTGAGGATCTGCAGACGTGGGAGATCGCCCGCGACGAGTTCATTTTGTTGGTTCCGCTGAGTTTTGGGCCCCTGCCGGAAACCCTCACTTGGGAGGATCTTTCCCGCTTTTCTTACATTCTCTACAACTACGCCGAATGCACCACGGCGGTGCGCAACCACTGGGAAGCGGCCCACCAAACCCTCAAGGTGGCCTACTTGGTGAAGGAAGACTCCACCATTGTGAACATGGTGGCGCAGGGTCTGGGGGCTGCTATTTTGCCCCGCTTGGCTGCCCTCCCCATTCCCGCAGGGATCCAGATCCGCCGCTTGCCCATCCCCCTGGAGCGGGTGATCGGGGCTGCCATCCTGGCCTCGGCGCTGCATCCGCCGGCAGTCTTTGCCTTCCTGGAAGCCTTACGGGGAAACCCGTCCCAGTTGCCGGGTGGAGAGCTGGCCTTAAACTCCTCTTAAAATCCTGTTCCCAGGTAACTGCTAGCATGAGGCCAACTTCACTCCCATCCCATCGGAAAGGAAGGCCTCTATGAACTGGCTGACGCTGCTTGGGCTACTTTGTCTTCCCGGCTCTCTGTTTTCATTTTTTGAGTATTTGCGCTCCCAGAGGTTGGTTCAGCAGCTCTCTGCAACTCGGTTGCTCAAGGTAGCCGAGCTTCGCAATCTCGGTCAGACAAGCCCAAAAGGATCGAACTTGGCCCAAGTTTACGGCAGGATTGTGTGCGATCGGCCTTTGGTATCGGAGTTTTCACGCCAGCCTTGTGTCTACTACAAGTCGGAGATCACTTGGGAGTATGACGAAGCCGAGTGCTATCGAAAGTATTTGAATAGCGAAGGCGATGTCGCCTACAGGGAACGGATCAGCGAAGGCGAATACCAGAACGCTCTGCGCTTGGGATCTCGGGCAAAATCCTATCCGGGGGGAATGACCGGAAAAAGGCCCGGCTTGGGCTACTCTGACTCCGGTTCTTTCCAGAAAAGGGTGGATCCCGGCTACTCTGATTCTTTCCAACAAAAGCCCGGCTCTGGCTACTTCAGCGCGGCCTCCTTTCAGCAAAAACCCGGCTCTGGCTACCCCCCTTCGGACTTTTTCCAGAAAAAGCCTGGTTACTCCGATTACCCGCAAAAGCCTGGCTTCCCAGGCCATCTGGAAAAATCGCAGTTTTCTGAAGCAGGCCCTCCCCAGAAGTACTACAGCAATGTGTACTACGATCCGAGCACGGGTCGGGAATATCTCCTTGAGAGAGAGACAGAAACAAGAACTGAGACCCTTCACTCGGTGGTTCGCCAGCTCCCTTTTTTCATCGAAGACGAAACCGGAAGGGTGAGGGTGGATCCCACAGGTGCCGAGGTAGAGGCCATGTTGGTTGTGGATGAGACTGTTTTCCCCGGAAAAGGCCCCAGCCGGTTCAACTTCGATTTCAAACGCTACTTTTCCCGGATGAGAACAGAAAATCGCTCCACCCGCTCCTTTGTCTACAAAGAATGGGTGCTCCCGGTGGATGGGATGGCCTTTGCCATGGGGGAGGTGCGTTCTGAGGCAGGGGATCCTGTGATCCGAAAACCCCTTTCGGGAGGACGGTTCATCATCGCGCCCAAATCCGCTGAGGCCCTCTTGGAAGAGCACCGCTCCAATGCCTACGGCTTCTTGGCGGGATCCCTCGTCCTGCTGGGCATTGGCGTTTTCACCGTGCTCCACCTGCTGCAGTCCCTGTAGCCCTATCGGCGATAGGCTCCCATCCTCTCTCCTCACTGTTGTAGTCATTGCTACACAACGCTGTCGCGAACGCGCCGCTTCAGCTCCCCTCTCCCTCTGGGAGAGGGGCTGGGGGTGAGGGCACCTCTGGGAGAGGGGCTGGGGGTGAGGGGTTAGACTATGGGATCAGGTTTCCGGTTGGGATCCCGGATCCAGTCCAAAAGCAGCGGGTTGACCAGCTCGGGGGCTTCGTCTTGGGGGCAATGGCCAACTCCTGGCAAGGGGATGAACCCCACCACGCAAGGGAACCCCGCCAGGGCCCGCCCCAGGGCAATGGGTTCCCAGGGATCCGCTTCCCCCCACAGGATCAAGACGGGGCAGGCGAGCTGAGGCAAGAGATCTTCTGCCAAAGGCCCTTGAGAATAGCGCACAAAAGCCAAAAAGACCTCTGCCGCTCCTGGCTCCAAAGCCGGCTTGAGCAAAAGCTGGATCAGTTCCTCGGTAACGGCTTCTTTGCGTCCGTAGGCCTGGAGGAGGATGTTGCGAATGGCCTTGGGTTGAGCTATCTGGGCGAAGAAAAAACGACCAAAGGGGGGCCACCCCAGCAGGGATTGGAGCAGGGGAGTGGTCCAGCGGCGCAGCCAGGAGATTTGCGCTCGTTTCCGCTCGTGCAGCAGCCGCAGCGAGGGATCCAACATCGCCACTCCCAAAACCTGCCCCGGATCCAGAACCGCCGCCTGCAAAGCCACAATGCAGCCAATCGAGTTGCCCACCAGATAGGCCGGCTGGCCCATCACCTCGCGCACAAAATCTGCCACCAGGGATCCCCAGGTCTCGAAGGTGTAGGGCAGAGGCGAGCCGGGCAGAGGCTTGGCGGATCCCCCAAAGCCCAACAGATCGACCGCGTACACCCGACAGTGCTGCCCCAGCTCCGGCAAATTTTTCCGCCAATGGTCGCTGCTGGCCCCAAAGCCATGGATCAGCAACACCGCCGGGCCGGCAGATCCCGACTGCTGATAGCGAATGGACTGGTCACGCCAGAGCCAGCGGTGCTCTGCAATGGGGGGTGCGGTGGGCAAAGGAAGCATGGGGAGCCTCTGGCTTCGCGTCAACGTTGCGATCTTAAATCTCTTTGTAAGTTTCCGGGGGAGGCTGGGCAATACTGGCAGTTGAGGGTTTTGCGGTGGGTCGGCTTTGATTTGGCTGGTTGGCCTCGGCTTGTTCGGCAGCGCTTTTTGCCTCTTTTGGGGACAGTTGTTGGTGGGCAAGTTGCTGCTGCCGCTGTGGGGAGGATCCCCCCTGGTGTGGAACACCTGCCTGGCTTTTTTCCAGGTCACCCTGCTGTTGGGCTACCTGTGGGCAGACCGGCTGGGGCGTGGGTTGCATCCCAGGATGGGCGTGCTGATCCAGGGGATCTTGCTGCTGATGGGGCTGAGGCTTTTACCCTTTCAATTTGGGCTCTGCCTGCAGCCGGAAGGAGCGTGGCCCCCTCTCGCCCTCTTGGCAGACCTGGCTTTGGGAGCTGGGGTGCCGCTGTTTCTCCTGTCGGCGACGGCGCCATTGCTGCAACGGGGGTTGGCGGCAAGAAAGGGCGCGGAGCAACAGGGGCTGCGGGATCCCTATTTTCTCTATGTGGCCAGCAATGCCGGCAGTTTGGCCGGGCTGCTGGGTTACCCGCTGCTGCTGGAGCCCCGGCTGTCTTTGGCTGGGCAAACTCACCTGTGGACGGGATCCTACGCGCTGGTGGCAGCCCTGGTGCTGCTGAGCGGGGTGGGGCTGTTGGCGTCAGCGGCCCAGAGCACTGTGGGGGATCCCGACCCAGGATCCTTGGCAGTCTCCTGGGGAGAGCGCTGGCGCTGGGCGGGGCTGGCTTTTTTGCCGGCAGGCCTGTTGGTGGCGGTCACCACTTTGCTGACCACCGACGTGGCGGCGGTGCCCCTGTTGTGGGCCATCCCCCTGGGGATTTATCTGCTGACATTCATGCTGGCTTTTGGGGGTATCCACCCCAGGAAGTGGATGTTGGGAACAACGGCTCTTCTGGCCTGCGGGGCAGTGGGGGCCCAGGTCTTGGGCTGGGTGAGGCCCGGTTTTTTGCTGCTGCTGCATCTGGTCACCTTTGGGCTGGTAAGCTGGGGCTGCCACAGCCAGTTGGCCTGCCGGCGCCCGCCGGTGGAGCAGTTGACGCAGTTTTACCTGTGGTTGGCTTTGGGGGGGAGCTTGGGGGGGATGTTCTCTGCCCTCTTGGCCCCGCAGGTGTTTGAGACGGTGCTGGAATATCCTCTGCTCTTGGGGGTGTCGCTGGCCGTGCTGGGGGGGCGGGTGGGCCTGTGGCTGGGGCTGGGGTTGCTCTTGCCCTTGCTGCTGTTGCGCTTTCGCCTGCCGGCGCTGCTTCACCGCGGCTCCGCCGTGGGCTTAGCCTTGGGGTGGGCGGTGCTGGTGTTCACAGGAGAGGGCAAGAGGGGATGGCTGCGGCGGCTGGGGACGATGGCGGGGTTGGTTGTGCTGCTGGGGCAACCCTGGCTGATGCCGGGACTGCAGGTGGTGGCCAGCCAGCGCAGCGCCTTTGGCCTCAACCGAATCGTGGAATACCAGACCGAGCAGGGATCCTTCCGCAGCCTTCTGCACGGCACCACCCTACACGGCAGCCAAAACCTGGATCCCCAAAAGGCCCTGCAGCCGCTGACCTATTTCGCCCGGTCTGGGCCGGTTGGGCAGGTGTTTGCGGCGTTTAGAGCTCAGGCTGCGGCTCTCCGGCCCGCCATTGCGGTGTTGGGGCTGGGGATCGGCACGTTGGCCGCCTACGCCCAGCCGGGGGATGAGTGGACGTTTTTCGAGTTGGATCCCACCGTGGCCGACTGGGCGGGCCGCTACTTCTCCTATCTCGATTGGGCCAGCCAGCAGGCGCAGGTGCAGGTCATCCTCGGCGATGCCCGCCTCAGCCTCCAGAGGATCCCAGCGGGCAGCTATGACTTGATGGTGATGGATGCCTTCAGCTCCGACGCCGTGCCGGTGCATTTGCTGACCCTAGAGGCCCTGACCCTCTACCTAAGCAAGCTCAAGCCCCAGGGTTGGCTGCTCTTCAACATCACCAACCGTCACCTCAACTTGGCCCCCGTGTTGGCCGGCCTGGCCGGATCCCTGCAGCTCCAGGCTTGGCAGCAGGCCCACCGGGATCTGTCCTCTGACCAGCAACAAGCAGGGCTGGCCCCCTCCCACTGGGTGCTGATGGCCAACAACCCTGGAGCTCTGCAGGGCTGGCAGCCCCTTCTGCCCCAAGCCGGAGATCCGGTCTGGAGGGATGATTTTTCCAACCTGCTGCAGGTGATCCGTTGGCCCCAGATCCCCAGTTCCGAGTAGGAATCGGACTGTTCTCGCCACGCGACCCTTGGGCGAATGCACCAGCCTTAGGCAGCCCCGCAGCTCAAACAATCTTTACAACGCAGAGTTGGTATGAGTTATGATTGTTTGAAACGTAACTAATGCCTGCTCAGGAGCTCAGCTCATGTCTCCTTCAACTTTGCAAGCCCTTACTGTCAATTCGCAAGCCGTCATGGCTGAAGCCTCTGGGGCTCGTTTCGTGGCCATCGGCGGCAGCTTGCGGCCCAATTCCTTGACTTATCAAGCGCTGGAGGTGGCGCGGCGCGAGTTTGAGAAGCTGGGGATCCCCTTGCACATTCTCGATCTGCGGCAGATGAAGCTGCCCTTTGCGGATGGCTCGGAATCCTACGCGGACTATCCTGATGTGGCGCTCTTGCAGGCGACCATGAAGCAGGCGGATGGGATCCTCTTGGCCAGCCCGGAGTACCACGGCGGCATCAGCGGCAGCCTGAAAAATGCCCTGGATCTGTTGCGTTTTGAGCACCTGGAGGGCAAGGTCTTCGGGTTGATCAGCGTTTTGGGCGGTGAGAGCAACAGCAACACCCTCAACCAGATGCGCTTAATTGTGCGTTGGGTGCATGGCTGGGCGATCCCGGAGCAAATCGCCATTGGTCGGGCTTGGAGCGCTTTTGACGAGCAGGGCAATCTCAAAGACGAGAAGCTACAACAGCGCTTTCAACACTTTGTCCACAGCTTGGTGACCCACACCCACAAGTTGCGGGGGATCCCAGTAGTAAGGCCTTCCTGAATACCTGCAGGCCCTGGCTGCCCCTGTTGCTACCCAGCCCCTCAGCGGGGGGTTATAGTTATTCCCAGCCAGTGCAAGTCCTTTGCATGGCTCTTTAGCCAACTTTTTGGCAAAGAAGAGGAGGAGTTGAGAAGGTTTTATAGGGCATTGGCTAACCTGCAGAATCAATCCACACGGGTATGGTTCAGTCTGTTCCCCCTTATTCCGATAGAGCTGGATCCCTGTCTCCCTGGGTAGCTCTGCAAGTAACCTTGCAACAGATGCGGGAGCAGAGCGATGCCAACGCCCTCATTCAGCTCACGCTGGAGTATGTCAGGGCGGTGTTTGGGGCGCCGCTGATCTGGCTTGCTCTTTACGACTATGCCAATCACCAGTTGGTGGGCCAAGGGGGGGTGACCCTGCGGGAAGACGATCAAGCGCTCTTGCGAGCTCTGTATCCCCTGCAGCCGGGGGAGATCCTGGAGCAGGTGGTGATCGAACAGCGGCCCATCAGCGTGCCCGATCTTTCCCAGGAGCCGCGCATGGGCCTTTGGCAGCGGGAGGCCAGGCGCCTGGGCGGGATCCAGGGCTGCTTCATCTATCCCTTCTCGGCGGTGGGGCGGCGGCGCTGCCTGGGGATCCTGATGCTGGGATCCCAGATGTGGGGAGTTACCACCCGCGAGGACGAAAAGGCCCTGCTGGGGATTTTGCTGGGGCAGTTGGCGGCCTCGCTGCAAGAGCTAGAAAACGCTTGGCAACAGCAGACCGAAAAGCGCCTTGAGGATCTACTTCTGAGGTTGGGAACGGCGATGCGCCAGGCGGGATCCCTGCAGGAACGGGTCAGCCTGGTGAGGCAGGAGCTGCAGACGTTCCTGGGCGCCGTCCATATTCAGGTGTACTGGCACGAGCGCAGCCAGGGGCGGTTTGTTCCCCATGGAAGCGCCGCTAGGCCCAGCCAGCCACCCACTCCTGCCCCCATGTCCAGAGAGGCCAAAGCGGGAGCAGCGTCGCCAAAAGATGGCGGCCTTTCGCTGCGGGAATTGGGGGACATGTACTACACCCTCACCGATGGCCAGGTGGTGGTGGGCGGCACGGGGACGACCCGCTCTGAGGTTCCCCCCAAGCTGATGCAGCAGTTGCGGGCTCAGGCGGTTTTGGCGGCCCCGATTTTGCTGGAGAGGGATCTGCTGGGGTTTATCTGGGTGCAATCGGAGCTGCCCCGCACCTGGCAAGCGGTGGAGCGACAGTTGGTGGCCGCTGCCGCCAATGGGCTGGCCTTGGCCGCCCCCCTGGAAAATCTGGATCGCCGCATTCGCCAGTTGGCCGACGACCAAGAGTTTGTCCACCAGGTGGGCCGTTCGCTTTACAACCCAGCAGAGCTGCAACAGGCTCTCCAGCAAGCGGTGGTTGGCCTGGGGCAGCGCCTGAAGGCCGCTGTGGTGGCCGTGTTGACGGTGGATCCCGACAGGCCCATCCCCCGCCTCTTCTACGAGCACCGCAGCGAAGGCAAGCAGGCTTTGCCGCCGCAGTTTAGCCCCTTGAGCGAGCAAGACTGGCAGGATCTGCTGCGCAGCGAGGTGGTGGTGGCAGAAAACTACGACCAAGATCTGCGCCTGCTCTCTTGGCGGCAAGAACTGGCCCCTCTGGGGGTGCGCTCCCTCATGCTCACCCATACTCGGGTCGGCGGCGCCGTCAGCAACGCTGTCTTTCCGGAAGGGCTGCTCCTGGTATTACACCCCCAGCTACGGGCCTGGAGCCGGGAAGAACGGCAACTGCTGCGCGGGATCGCCCAACAAGTGGGGTTGCTCCTGCGGCACCTCCAATCGGAACAACAGCGACAACGGCAAGAACAACTGCTCAGGGGCCTGATCGCCACCTGTCTGGCCCTGCAAAACCTGAACACCTCGCCCGTTGGCGACAGCAGTATAGAGTCCTTTCTCTACACCACCACCGCTCAACAGACGGCCCAATTGCTGGGGATCCCGTTGGCTCTCGTAGTCAGTTGGCAGCCGGGGGAGAGCCGGGCCCAGTTACAGCCGCCCTTTGCTGCTGCCCCTGAGTTCTGCCCCAGCGGAGCCACCGAGATCGACCGCCAGGATCCGCTGCTGGCTTATGTGCTGCAGGCGGGGGAGCCCCTTCAGCTTGCCCAAGAAGAGATCCCGGCTGCCAGCCGCACCTGGCTCAATTCTGCCGGCCTGGGATCCTGGCTGCTGGTGCCCTTGGGCGAGACAGATCCCTCTCTGCCGGAGCCTCTGGGGGTTTTGATCCTGGGGGCAGAGGCAGGTAAGGTTTGGGATCCCGACGAGCGGGCGGCTGTGATGTTGATCGCCCAGACCTGCGCTTGGACGCTGCGGCGCTTGCTTTGGATGCAAACTTTGCAAGAGCAGCAGGAGGTGCTCAGGGAGTTGAACTGGTACAAACACCGCCGCCTGCTAGACCTACAGAATGCCCTCCTGGACGGCCTGCGCCGCTTGGGTCAGGTGCCGGAGATCCCCGGCGACGAAGCCACCCGCTGGCAAAAAGTGGTGGAGATCGGCAAGGGGCTGCGAGAGCTGACGGTCTCCACAGAGCCGTTGTTGCAGGCGGAAACCTGGCAGATCCAGCCACAGTTGCAGTCGGTATCTTTGGCTACTTTGGTGCGCAAAAGCCTGCGCCGGGTGGAGGGCCTGACCCAAAGACGCAAGCTGTGGCCGCGGGCCCATGGGGACATGAGTCTGGCCATCCAGGGGGATCCCGGACGCCTGGAGATGGTGCTCTGGGAGCTGCTGGTGGCCGCCGCTTTGCGCAGCCCGGAAGGGGGGCGGCTGGATCTGTGGAGCCAGGCTGGCGAGGGCTATGCAGAGCTGCTGGTGGTGGATCAGGGCAGCTTTGACCCTCACCTGGCAGCGGCACTTCAGTTGGAGCCGGAGCGGGTGATCTACGCGGATCCTTTGCTCAAGTCGCCTTTGGCGGCCAGCCCCGGCCTGGAACTCAGCTTATGCCAACGGGTGGTGCAGCGGATGGGAGGTCAGCTCTCCTTCTATCTGTCTGGGGATGGGCGCTCCGTTTCCCGACTGCTCCTGCCGCTGAGCCCAGCGTAGAGCACAGCCCTCAGGAAGACAAGATCCTCAGCAGCCAAAACAGGGGCAAGAAGGCCAGCACCCCTCGATCCAGCCGCCGCAGTTGTAGGCGGTGCCAGCGCAGGGGATGGTCGGGGCCGGTCAGCCCACGGGCTTGCATGGCCATGGCCATCTGTTCGGCCCGCAGGAGCAAGTTTTCAAAAAAGCGCTCCACCAGGGCCAGCAGGGTTTGCATCCCGCCCCGAAAACTGAGGGATCCCCAGCGCACATCCCGAGTTCGCACCGCCCGCACCAGGTTTTGCACCTCCTCCATCACCAGCGGCAGAAAGCGCAGCGCCAAGGTGAGGGTGAGGATCACCTCCGCAACCGGCCATCCCCAGCGCTGGCAAGGTTGCAACAGTTGGCCGATCCCAGCGGTGATCTCCTCTGGGGCGGTGGTCAGCAAAAACAAGTTGGTGGCATAGAGCAGCGTAAAGATGAGGGTGCCCAGCCGCAAGGCCACCGACAGAGAACGGCGCGACACCTGAAAGGTTCGCCCCAACAGGGACAATTGAACCAAGCGGTAGCGATAGGGCGTTGGCCAGGCACGGGTTTGCTCGCGCCAGGCGCGGTCTGGGGATCCCTGTTCTGCAGCCAGGTGAAGGCTATCGCGAACGCCGGGGATCCCGGTCAGCCCATAGCCCACCACCTGCACATCCTGCCGCTGCGGCTGCGGAAAGACCCCCAACCCATCTGGGGCCAAGCTGGTGATCCCAAAGGTGAGCAGGCTGAGAGCCAACACCAGAGCGAGTTGGCCTGACCAAACCCGGCGCGGCAGACGGGCTGCCACCGTCAAGAGCAAGAGAAGTGCCACCACCGCCAGGCGCCAGCCATTGCCGGCCAAAATGGGACTGAGCAGGAAGCTGAGCAGCCAGGCCAGCTTCACGCGCGGATCCAGGCAATGTAGCCAGGTGCGAGGCTCTTCCAGATAAATCCCCAGCGGGGCATTGCGCAGGATATCCACGATCGGGCAAGCGGGAAACAGCCTATCTATGTAAGCTACCCGACTCCGACCGCTGGGCGGTATTCAAATCACGGCCAAGAGAACACAACCCTCACTAGCCTTGGATCCCCCCTTGGCGGCATGATAAGAACGAGGGATCCGCAGAACAAGGCAAAAATGGACGTGCAACTGGGCCGCAATCGGCAGGCAAGACGCGCTTATGGGCTGGATGAGATCGCGCTGGCACCAGGCAGGCGAACTCTGGATCCCAGCCTGGTAGACACCCACTTCACTCTGGGAGGGATCCAACGGCCCATCCCCATCATCGCCAGCGCCATGGACGGCGTGGTGGATGTCAAGATGGCGATTTTGCTCTCCAAGCTGGGGGCGATGGGCGTGCTGAACCTGGACGGGATCCAAACCCGCTACGCGGATCCCGACGAGGTGCTGGATCAGATTGCTGCGGTCGGCAAAGACGAGTTTGTTCCCCTGATGCAGCGCCTCTACAGCGAGCCCGTCAAGCCGGAGCTGATCCAAGAGCGCATCCGCCAGATCAAAGCCGCCGGCGCCATTGCCGCCGCTAGCTGCGTGCCCGCCCATGCGGCTGAATATGGGCCCCTAGTGGCGGAAGCAGGCGGAGATCTCTTCTTCGTCCAGGCCACCGTGGTTTCCGTCCATCACAAGGTGCCAGAGGGCATGCAAAAGCTGGATCTGGCCGCGTTCTGCCGCTCCATGCCCATTCCCGTGGTGCTGGGCAACTGCGTCACCTACGATGTCGCCCTGGAGCTAATGCAAGCGGGAGCTGCCGGCGTCTTGGTGGGCATCGGCCCCGGCGCTGCCTGCACCTCCCGCGGCGTGCTGGGGGTGGGAGTACCTCAGGCCACCGCCATTGCCGACTGCGCTGCCGCCCGCGACCAGTTCTTGGCCGAAACCAGCACCTACGTTCCCATCATCGCCGACGGCGGCCTGGTGACCGGCGGGGATATCTGCAAGGCCATCGCCTGTGGGGCCGATGCCGTGATGATCGGATCCCCCTTGGCTCGCGCTCAGGAGGCGCCCGGTCGCGGCTTTCACTGGGGCATGGCCACCCCCAGCCCCGTTTTGCCCCGCGGCACCCGCATTCGCGTGGGATCCACCGGCACCCTGGAAGAGATCTTGCGCGGCCCCGCCCGCCTGGATGACGGCACCCACAACCTCTGGGGTGCCCTGCGCACCAGCATGGCCACCCTGGGCGCCGCCAACCTCAAGGAAATGCACCAGGTGGCGATCTGCATTGCCCCTTCCCTTTTGACCGAGGGCAAGGTGTACCAGAAGGCGCAGAGCCTGGGCATGGGGAAATAGCCCCTCAGGAAATGCTAGACTCAGGGAGCCGAGGGGGCGGTTAGCTCAGCGGTAGAGCGCCTGCCTTACAAGCAGGATGTCACTGGTTCGAGTCCGGTACCGCCCATCCCCGCCTTAGCCCGTGGCTCAGCTTCAGGATACACCCGCTAGCCAGGGCCGGATCCCTGAGGTAAAGTAATGGGTATAGGGCCTGGAGCGTCTGCCGCCCTTGAGCATCGCATTGAGTCTCGCTCAAAAAGTGTGTAAAGTGGTAGACGATGTAAGACAGGGCTGTACTATGTTCTTCTAGAATTCGCAACTGTCAGGCTCGCTCTAGAGTTGGGCAGTTGGGCATCGCTAGGAGACGTTGCCACAGCTAAACAGGTGTGAGGACAAAAAACAAGGAGAGAAACATGCCCGCGAAACACACGAACTACTGGAAAACGCTGCTGGCTGGCACCCTGGGTGCAGCGGCAGTCTTAACCCCTGGAGTGGCCTATGCCCAAGCTACAGGGCCTGTCACCTCCATCTCTGAGCTTTCCGATGTGCAGCCCACCGACTGGGCATTCCAGGCGCTGCAATCGCTGGTCGAGCGCTACGGCTGTATTGCCGGCTACCCTGACCGCACCTTCCGCGGCAACCGGGCCATGACCCGTTTTGAGTTTGCCGCCGGGATGAATGCCTGCTTGGATCGCATCAACGAGCTGATCGCCGCCGGCCTGGCCGACAAGGTTTCTAAGGAGGACTTGGCTACACTGCAGCGGCTGCAGGAGGAGTTTGCCGCCGAGCTGGCAGCCCTGCGGGGACGGGTAGACGCGCTGGAAGCCGACGTAAATGACCTGAAGGGCAAGGTCTTCAACCCGGTCACCAAGCTGAATGCCCAAGTGATCACCGCTGTCCTGGGCAGCGCCCTCACCGACGACCGGGTGGTCAACAACAGGGTGGTGGCCGAGCAGAATCAGGCGAACATGACCCTGCCCTACCGGGTGCGCTTGAACTTCGACGCTTCCTTTGCTGGGCGTGACCGTCTGCGCATTCGTCTGCAGGCTCGCGATGCGGTAACCACCTTCTTCGCAGGGGATCCGGGCGTTGGCTTCCAAGGGGGTGGTGGTGGCACCTTCACACTGGCCCAGTTGGTCTATCAGTTCCCTGCCTTTAACCGCGCTGCCACCATCTACGCCGGCATCACGGGCACGGGGGTGTCCAGTGTCCTGCAATACAGCGTCCCCTTCGATGCCCTCTCCGACTTTGCCGACCTCCCCAACTCCACGGGAGATGTGCCCAGTGGCACGCTGTTTGGCTTCCGCTATCGCCTCGGCGACCAGTTTCGTCTGGCCTACGCCTACAGCACCCGCGGCGGCCAGACCTTGGGCAGAGGTTTCGGTGACAGCGGTTTGACCGGTAACGACAGCGCTCACACGGTGGAGCTGGGCTTTCTGCCGACGGAAAATCTGGAGCTGTATTTGCAATTTGCTTCCACCTATCTGCAGGACGCTAGCCGCGGCCCCGGTTTCCTGGCTACCGGCAGCAGCCTTTTCCGCGGTCCGCTGCGCCGGAATGACGTCACCCCCTCGGCTCGGGTCAATGCCTTTACAGTGGCTGCTAACTGGGAGCTGAGCCCCCGCATTATCCTGTCCGGCTGGTTTACGGCGGGCAACGTTGACTATAACCTGCCCAATGTGGTGCCGGCTGGCACCATCGATCCCGGCGATGAAGACTTCAACGGGTTCTTGCTTGGTTTTGCCTTCCCGGATCTCTTCATTGAGGGTGCCAAGGGTGGTGTAGTCTTCGGTCAGCCGATTGTGACTACAGACAACGATGGGGTTTGGGATACTCGGCCCTTCATTGTGGATGTCTACTACAGCTTCCCAGTGAACGAGTACATTACCCTGACGCCCGCCGCCTACTTTGTGAGCAATCCCAATGGGGGCAGACCAGGGGACAACGACCCGACCATTGGTGTGGGTGCTCTGCGGGCAGTGTTCACCTTCTAATCCCTTGTTCTCCCGCCTAGGTTAAAAACAACGGAGGGATCCGCCGCAGCGGATCCCTTTTTTATGGAAAGTCTCCCAAGCCTTGCCCTGGAAGACATCGAGCAAGTTGGAGCGGGCGCCGGGAAGCTAGGGGTTACAAAAGGCGCACTGAGCCGGATCTGCCCAGGTCTCTGCCACAGGCTCGGTGTGGGTGTGGGAACAGCGGGCACAGCCATACACCCACGCCTTGGTTACAGGGGTGGGGGCACCACACTGGCCGCAGGGCAGCCCCGAGATGGAACGGATGCGCCAGTAGCCGGGAGTGCCGCAGGCGGGGCAGAGGCTTTGGGCTTTGGCGATGAGGTTTTGGGTGGCTGCCGCAATCACCTGCAGGCGGGTTGGGTTGTACAGGGCCCGCATATCGGTTTCCAGGTGCAGCCCTCCCTGGCGGGCCAGCAGCTCCTCCACCACCTGCTTTAGGGTTGCTTCGTCTTGGATCCCTTTGTGGATAACTTGGGGCTTTTCCGGCCGGTCGAGGGCGATCAGGCCGTGCTCGGGGAAACCTACTTTTTGGGCAAAGTCGAGGGCTTCTGCCCAGCTCTGCACCCAGCGATGGCTGAAATTGGTTTGCACGCTTTCTGCGTAGCCCACCAGCTCCAAGGGATCCGCGTCAGGTTCAAAAACCTTGAGCATGACCCACTCCTGGTTCCAAGGGATCCAGGGAAGCTGGGGGTGGGGGCCGAAAGATCCCTCGCTGGCCAAAACCAAAGAGGCAGGACAAACTTGGCGGGCTCTCTCAATCTTTAGGCGTAGGGTGTGGATGGGATCCCCCGGTCGGGGCCGCTCCCGTGAGAAGGTGCCCAGTTGGTCGGTGTCGAGAGGTATCACTTGCACCTGGATCCCCAGGTGTTGGGCCAAGAGGGGGCCAATCACTTGCTCCTTGCGATGCAGGGTTGCCAAGTAGGCAACCCGACCTTTCCATTGCATAGACTCAGGCCCGACCCCGATCCGGCAAACGAAGTCTACAGCTTTATTGTTGGGCTCATCGGATGGCTCAAACCAGGGGACTGGGTTCTGCCGCCAAGCCCAACTGGGCGACGGCCTCGGCCAAAGCGGCCTCCCGGCTCTCCACAAACCGCTCTGCCGGCAAGGGCAAACGTAGGCTTTCCAAGCGCTGTCGGATCCGGCCCCTGGCCCCGACAATCCACACCTGCTTGCCGCGATCTAGGGCCTCACGAATGGCATTTTCCAGAGAGAGCGTCGCCGAAACCCCCAGCATCGGCACATCCGACAGATCCACCACCAAAGCTTGGCAAGAAGCCACCGCCTGGTGTTGGCGGGAAATGGCCTGGGAAACCCCGAAGATCATCGGGCCGCTCAGGTAAAACAGCAGCACCTGGCCGCGGCCCTGGCGCAGCAATTCCTTTTCCCGCGGCGTGAGATCCACCGCATCATCCGCATCGGTAATGGCCTTCACCTCTTCCGACTGCAGCTCGCTCAAGCGCTGGATGGTGAGCAAGTTGGCCACAAACACCCCCACTCCCACGGCAGCGATGAGATCCACGAACACCGTCATGAACATCACCCCGTACATGATGGCCGCCCCTTTGAGGGAGAGGCGGTGGGCCCGCTTCAGGAAGCTCCAGTCGAGGATATCCACCCCCACCTTAAAGGCGATCCCCGCCAGCACCGCCATCGGGATCCCTTGGGTGAGGGGAGCGGCAAACAGCACCACCATCAAGAGGATGAGGGCGCGGGTGATGCCGGCTAAAGGGGTACGCCCACCTGACTGGATATTCACCACCGTGCCCATGGTCGCCCCCGCCCCCGGCAAGCCCCCCAGGAAGCCGGAGACCAGGTTGGCGATCCCCTGCCCGATCAGCTCTTGGTCAGAGTCGTGGCGGGTGCGGGTGAGGTTGTCGGCAATCACCGCCGTCAAGAGGGTGTCGATGCAGCCCAGCATGCCCAGCACCACCCCGTCCAACACCAAGCTGGCCAAAGATGAAAAGGGCAACTGCGGCCATTGCACCTGAGGCAGGCCGGTGGGAATGGGGCCAATGCGCCGCAACTCCCAGTCAGCCATGAACCAGTTGGCCACCAGCGTTCCCAGCACCAGGGCCACCAACTGGGGCGGCACCGCCCGTCGCCAGGGCTTGGGATAGAAAAAGAGGATGGCCAGCGTCAGCAGCCCCAACCCCAGTTCCGGCACCTTGAGGTTAAGCAGGTAGGTCGGCAGGTTCTGCACCGACCCGATCACTCCCCCCTGGCTGGCGTGGCCCAACAGCGGCGGGATCTGCAGCAAAATCATGATCCAGCCAATTCCCGACATAAAGCCGGAGATGACGCTGTAGGGCATGAGGGTGATGTATTTGCCCAGCTTCAGGGATCCAAACAAAATTTGAAACAGGCCCCCCAGCATGACCACGGTAAAAGCTGGCCCCAACCCCTGATCCGGATAGCTGGCGGT
Source organism: Synechococcus sp. H55.8 (assembly GCF_047462375.1). Lineage (NCBI taxonomy): Bacteria > Bacillati > Cyanobacteriota > Cyanophyceae > Synechococcales > Synechococcaceae > Synechococcus > Synechococcus sp. H55.8. Next base: position 110,843 of record NZ_JANSJC010000004.1, read on the forward strand.
AACCTTGGCAACCACCGCCGTCATCATCACCGTCATCGGCCCGGTGGGTTCGGAGATAAGGGTGGGGGTACCGCCGAACAGGGCGGCAAAAAAGCCCACACACACCGCCCCGTACAAACCTGCCACCGGCCCCGCCCCGGAAGCCACCCCAAAGGCCAAAGCCATCGGCAAGGAAACAATCGCCGTCGTCAGGCCGCCGAAGAGATCCCCACGCCAGTTTTCTAGGCTTAGCCGCCGCTGCCAATCCAGAAATCTCCTACCGCCGGCCTGCTCTTCTTTCGCTTGCTGCAGCATGCTCCACCGCTCTCGACACTATGTAGGTAGGCTACCATTGAGCGTTACCATAAAGACTAGACTAGAGAATAGATTTCTATCTATAAGTTTCTTCAGGGATCCCCTTTCGGCGCCGAGTTTGGGAAACTCTCTCTGCCAAGCAGAGCTGCCTGCCGACAGCCGCTCTACCCCAGAATGGTAGACTGGAAACACCTGGATTTGGGGTTACTGCCCTAGGTTGCCGACTGTTGGCGGGCAACAACCTTCTGACCTTGCACCCTGCCCGCGCCCAAGTCCACCGGGATCCCTCACCTCTACCCCCACCCCATGAGCGACAACGAATTGACCGCACGCATCATCTCCACCGATCTGCAGCGGGAGATGGCGCAGTCCTACCTGGAATACGCCATGAGCGTGATTGTCGGGAGGGCTCTGCCAGACGCGCGGGATGGCTTGAAGCCGGTGCATCGCCGCATCCTCTACGCCATGCACGAGCTGGGCTTGACGGCGGATCGGCCTTTTCGCAAGTGCGCCCGCGTTGTCGGGGATGTGATTGGGAAATACCATCCCCATGGGGATCAGGCGGTTTACGATGCCCTGGTGCGCATGGCGCAGGACTTCTCCATGCGGGAGCGCCTGGTGGACGGGCACGGCAACTTCGGCTCCATCGACAACGACCCGCCGGCGGCCATGCGCTACACCGAGTGCCGCCTCACCGCCTTTGCCCAGGAAGCCCTGCTGCAGGATATCGACGCCAACACCGTCGACTTCATCGACAACTACGACGGATCCCAGCAAGAGCCGCTGGTGCTGCCGGCGCGGATCCCGCAGTTGTTGTTGAACGGATCTTCCGGCATTGCCGTGGGCATGGCCACCAACATCCCCCCCCACAACCTGGGAGAGCTGGTGGACGGCCTGATTGCCCTCATCCACAACCCCAACCTGACCAGCCTGGAGTTAATGCAGTGGATCCCGGCGCCGGATTTCCCCACCGGCGGGCTGATCCTGGGCCAGGAGGGCATCCGCGAAGCCTATACCACCGGGCGCGGCTCCATCACCCTGCGGGGGGTGGCCACCATCGAGACCATTGAGCAGCGGGGCCGACCGGCGCGGGACGCCATCATCATCACCGAGCTGCCCTACCAGACCAACAAGGCAGCCATGATTGAAAAAATTGCCGAGCTGGTCAACGACAAAAAACTGGAAGGCATTGCCGACATTCGCGACGAGAGCGACCGCAGCGGCATGCGGGTGGTGATCGAGCTGAAGCGGGATGCCCAGCCCCAGGTGGTGCTCAACAACCTCTACAAGCAGACCCCCCTGCAGTCTAGTTTCGGGGTCAACATGCTGGCCATCCTCAACGGCGAGCCGCGCACCCTGACCCTGCGGGACGCGCTGCAGGCTTTCTTGGATTTCCGGGAGGCGGTGATCGAGCGGCGCACCCGCTATGAGCTACAAAAGGCGGAGGAGCGGGATCACCTGTTGCAGGGGTACCTGGTGGCTTTGGGGCAGTTGGATCGGGTGATCGCCCTCATCCGCGGAGCCGCCGATACCGCCGCCGCCCGATCCGAATTACAAGCAACATTGGGCCTGAGCGAAGCGCAAGCCGACGGGATCTTGCAAATGCAACTGCGCCGCCTCACCGCCCTGGAAGCGGAGAAAATCCAGGCCGAACACGAAGACTTGGTGAGGCAAATTGCCGATTTGCGGGATATTTTGGCCCGTCGGGAGCGGGTGATGCAGATCATCAGCGAAGAGCTGCAGCAGCTCAAGGCCCGCTTTGCCAGCCCGCGCCGCTCCCGCCTCTGTCTGGAAGACTGTGAGCTGCAGACAGCCGATCTGATCGAGAACCGCGAGACGGTCATCTTTCTCACGGAGCAGGGCTACATCAAGCGCATGGACATCAAAGAATTTCAGGTGCAGGGGCGGGCCACCCGCGGCAAGGCCGGCACCCGTATCAAAGACGACGATGCCATCGAGCAATTTTTTGCCTGTCGCAGCCACGACACCATCCTCTTTTTCACAGATCGGGGGATGGTCTATACCCTGCCTGCCTACGAGATCCCGCAGGGAAGCCGCACCGCCCGCGGCAGCGCCATCGTCCAGTTGCTGCCCCTGAGCCGGGAAGAGCGGGTTACCTCGATGGTGCCCGTGAGCAAGTTCAGCGACGACGAATATCTGGTGATGCTGACCCAGGGGGGCTACATCAAAAAAACGGCCCTCAGCGCCTTTGCCAATGTGCGTTCCAACGGCCTAATTGCCATTTCTCTGGAGGAAAACGATGAGCTGCGCTGGGTGCGCCGCGCCCGCTCCAGCGACGATGTAGTGATGGCAACCCGCCAAGGCATGTCCATTCGCTTCCGGGCAGATGACGAGCAACTGCGTCCCCTAGGGCGGCCTGCTCGCGGCGTGCGGGCCATCACCCTCAACCCCGGTGACGACATCGTCAGTATGGACATTATTTTCGCCGAGTCGGTGATGGCTGCTGAGCGAGAGGGGGAGGGGCTGGCCAACCCCTGGGTATTGGTGATCACCAAAGAAGGGCGGGGCAAGCGCTCGGCCATCGACCACTTCCGTCAGCAAAACCGGGGTGGCAAGGGGGTGATCGCCACCAAGTTCCGCCAGGAGTCGGATGAATTGGCTGCCCTGCGCATCGTCAATGCCGAGGACGAGATCCTGTTGGTAACTGCCAGAGGCATTGTTATGCGCCAGTTGGCCAAGGCCATCCCCACTCAGTCTCGTGAGGCAACAGGGGTGCTGGTGCAGCGCTTGGATCCCGAAGACAGCATTGTAGCGGTGACGGTGGTGCCGGCCTCTTTTGTCGGGGATCCCACTGAAGTCGAGGAAGAGCCCGCGGGCGAAACCTCGGAAGACAGCCGTTGATCCTGAGGCCCCAGCTTCAGCTCTGGATCCCAGGTGCGGTATTTGCCACGGCAGAGGGGTAGGATCCCGTACCGAGAGGGGTGAGGATTGGGTGTTAGCGTTGACATAGCCCAAAGCGGCCAACTGCGAAGGCCTGAGGGATCAGGCCGGGCTTCCGAGTTGGGCTGGATCTGCTGTGTTTGGGGAGCTTGGTGACTCCATGTCGAGCCCATTAAATTTCATCCCTGGTTTTGAGGCTGTGCAAACTCCGAGCCCCGACAACCGGCTCTGGCAGTATCTGCAAGCTCAGGATCCCAGCATTTTTCAGGATATTGCCCGCAATTCTTCCCCTGAAGTGCTGGAGATCTTGGGCCACAACATCCGCAGCTTGGTGGGGAGCTTGCCCTCCGATCAATTTGGGGTGCAGATCATCACCAACCGCGAGAGCTTGGCGAAAATGCTCTCCGGCGCGATGATGGGCGGCTATTTTCTGCGGGTGATGGAGCAGCGTCTGGCCCTGGAGCAATCCTTGGGCAGCCCGTCCGCTCCTGACACTTCTCCTCATTCGGAGAGCGGCCATTCTTAGCCGCCCAGGCATAACTTCCTGCGGCATGGCGCTAGAGTGGAGCTGTCGGGCTGGGCCAGGAGCATGCAATTTCTCGTCGCTCTTTTGTTAGCACTGGCGTGGCTGTTTGCCCCCAGCCCGGTTCAAGCCCAAGGGGTTGCTTGCCCCTACGCCACCTTGCGCCTGGAGTCCAGGCTGGCGGTGGATGCCAAGCAAGTCTGCGAGGCGGCTGCCCCCTGGGCAGCGAAAGGTTTTCGGGTGCTGGTTTATCTCACCGATGCGCGGGATCCCTCGGAGCAGGCCTGGTTTGCCCGTTTGGATCGTGTGGAGGCAGAGGCCGGCCTGCGGGATCTGTCGCAAGGGGATTTTTACGACCGCAACGGCTTGACGGTAGCCGCCAGCACCGATACTTTCCCGCCCTGGGGGTTCAACATCACCTATGGCGAAACCCTCTACGGCACCCGCCTCGATACCGCCGACCACGAGTACCAACACCTCCGATCCCAGGTGCGCGAGCTGCTTGGCCAAGGGGATCCCTCGCAGGCGCTGGTGGTCGGGCTGCAGCAGAGCTATCGGCTGGCCTATCCGCCTCCGCCTTCCCCCTGGCCGCTGCTGGGAGTGGGGGCCGGTGCCGCAGCGGTGATCGGCGGCACGATCTCCTGGCGCAGGCAGCGGCGCCGCCGGCAGTTGCAAAACCAGATCCAAGTCCTGCAAGCTCCGGTGGCCACTCTGCTCTTGGCCCTAGAGGGTCTCTTGCCCAGTGACAAGCCGGAGGAGACTATCTTCTACCGGCTTTATTTGATTTTGGGGGGGGAGCGCTACCCACAGTTGGGATCCCGCCTCCTCGAGACTTTGCAGGCCTGTCGGCAGGCTCTCACGCAGGCCTTTTGGGTGCAAGGGCAGCTCTCCAACCAAACTCCCACCACCCTCAGGGAGCTGGAGCAGCAGGTGGAAGCCTGGGAACGCCTCTACATCAGCCTGGTGGGCAGCCGTGAGCGCCTGCTCAACCTCAGCGAAGAGCAACTGCAAACTCTGCTCAACCCGGTGCAGTTTCTTCCCTCTAACCTGGCCGAGGAAGGGGGATCCCTGCTGCGGCAACTGGAAGACCTGCGCCAACAGTTGGAAGGTCGCCCCCTGAAAGTCGAGCTGCTGCGGGTGGATCCCAGCCGCTTGGATGCCGATGGCATTCTCGGCCTGATCGAGCGGGTGCAACGGGAGCTGGATCGCCTGCAGAAGGCCCCTGCTCTGCTCTCCGCCAAGCTGGCTACTCTGGAAAACCGATTGCGCCAAGCCCCTGCGGGGATCCCGACCTCTCTCGGCTCTGGCTTGGCCGGGCTGTTGAACCAAGTGCGCTCCCTGCAGCAAAGGGGTTTGGATCTGGATGGGTTGGAGCTGGCCGAGGCCGGGATCCGCCTGCTGGATCTGCTGGCTCAACTGCAAACTTGGCAAAACCAGGGCTACCGCTTTCCCCGGCAGGCCGACGACCTGGCCCAACTGGCCTCAGCCCTGGGATCCCTGCCCGAGCTGCACAGCGCCATCGACAGCCTAGAAAACCACAGCCGCGCCTACGTCCAGCAACACCAAAAAAACCAGGCCGAGCTCAGCCGCCTGCAAACTCAGCTCCAAAGCCTCAAGCAGCGCCTACCCGACCTGGATCGCCGCCTGAGCCGGGTGTATGGGGGCTTCTTCCGCCACCCGCCGCAGGAAGAGCGCAAAGCGCTGGAAGAAACGAGGCGGCTCCTCCTCTACATCAGCCAAGAGGGGATCCCGGCCATTCAGCGCTGGAACAGCCTCTCCGAGCAGAACTTCGATCAGGCCCAGCAAGAGATCGAGCGGGTTCAAGCCGCTCTGCAGCGCTGTGCAGACAGGCTGGATCGCCTGGAGCGATCCCTGTGGCAGGCGGAGCAAGAAGATGAGCGGCACAGCACCGTTACAGTCTTTACCTCGACTTCCTCTTGGGACAGGGACTTTGGCCGCTCTTCGGGCACGGGATCCTGGGGCGGCTCTTCTGGTTCTTCCGGCTCCTCCTCCCGCCATTCCTCCGGGGGCAGCTCTTCCCGCCACTCTTCGGGCGGCTCCTCCCGTCGTCGCTAGGGGGTGGGGATGACCAGCTCCACAGCCGTATCCAGGCGCGAGGGCGGGGGTGGGGCCTCGCCTGGAGCCAGTTCCAGGTAGGGGGCCAGGGGGTGATTTTCTTTCCAGCGGGATCCGATTTCGCCGGCCATTTGGGTGACCTGGATTTGATAGAGCTGCGCCAGCTCAGCGGCGTTGAGGTTGCCCCGCTCCACCTGATCGCGGCTGGCTTCTGCCAGAACCTCCGCCATGAGGTTGCCCTGCTCGTCAAACCGCCACAGCTCCAGGCGGCTGCGGGAGCGCAGACTCACCTCCGTCGGCGAGGCCGGGCGGGTGAGGACATCGACGCGGGCGATGACAATGGCCTCCAGGCCCAGGTAATCGAAAAACTGGCTCACCGCTTCCGGCTTGCGGCGATCCCACTCAAACAGCTCGTAGACCGGCCAGCCCACCTGGCGCAAAAGGGGCTGAATGCGGCGGTTGTCCAGGGGCACCACCTTCTCGCTGTTGGGGATCAGGCCCAGGCGCACCGCTTCGATGGCCAGGCGCTGGCCCAAAAGCTGGGTATGTTCCAGTCCTCCTACCCCCAAAATGCCGAGGCGACGCCGGGGTTGGGGCCGGATGGGCACCTGCAAAACCACATCCACAGGGGTGGTCAGGCCCGCCTGCAGCAGGATCTCGTGCTCCGCCTTTTCGTAGTCGGGGTGCCATACGGTCAACATCCAACGTCCGGCAGGAGCCTGGTCGAGCTCAAACGCCCCCTGCTCGTCCGTCTGGACGGGCTCCAAGCCCTCCAACTGCACCTGCGCCCCGGCCACCGGCTGCCCCAGGCTGTTGCTCACCTGCCCCACCAGCCGTGCCTGGGATCCCACCTGGTCTCGATGGGGAAACAGCGGTGTGAAGTGGGGAATGGGGGTGACCGGCGCCTGGGCCAGCGCTCCTGGAGTCAGGGCCAGCCAGCCGCAGAGACCTAGGCTGCCTAAGCTAACCTTGCGCCGCAGCGCAGTGAGGGAGAAAAGAGGCATGGCGACATCTGCTAATCGCAGTGGGTTCTGGAGAGACAAAATCCTGCTGCAGGGATCCTTACCCAGAAAAGGGATTGTTGGCCTGCCATTGTTGGATAAAGACGGGCACCATGTTGCGCACCTGCAGCCGAAACAGGCCCGCTGCCGCATCTTCAAACAGCGGATCCCCGCCCACATCATCCCGCCCATAGGCCTCATAGTAGCGAGCCCGATCCCCCGGCCGATCCCGCTGCAAGTCCACCACCACCACCAGGCCGCGGCTGCGCAACTGGTTGGGGGTGAAATTGGGAATTTCCACCGGCACAGCCGGGGCCAGGAAGCGCAGGGCCGTATTCAGCAGCGAGCTGCCCTGGCGGTTGTAGTCCCGCGAAATCTGCAGTTGGGTCAAGAGAATGTAGCGCAAGCCAAGGGCATCGCCGATGGCCTTCAGCTTGGCCAAGTCGGCGGTGTAGCGCTCATCCCGATCCAACAGAGTGAGGCCCTGGATGAGGGGCAAAAGCGGCTCAAAGCGGGGATCCGGCCCCAAAGGCCCGTTCAAAAGCAGCACCGGTCGCTGCGGCTGCAACTCCTTCAGGGCCAGGCTGAGGTGGCGGGCCAGCTCATCCGAGTAAACCGGCTCATCCGGCAAAAGGCCAATGCCCTCCGGCTGGCGGGCCGGCTGCCCCGGCGGCAGGCGAATATCTTGGGTGGATACAAAACCGGCCCGCACCTCCACCTGGGTGCTGGTGGGCGGAAACCCCGGCACCTCCACATCCACCAGGTACAGCCCCGCCGGCAACTCCGGCAATACATAGGTGCCGTCGGCAGCGATGCGAACCGTCTGCGGGGGCTGCGTGGAGGTGGCGGCCAGGCGCAAAACCCCCGTCTGGACGGGTTGGCCGGCAATATCCAGCACCCGCCCCGTCACCACGCCGCGGTTGCCGGAAGAGGGGATCCCATTCTGCTGGCTTGCCCCCCCATTCCAGGGCTCCGCCCGTCCGTCGCCAACTTGAGCCTGAATATCCACCAGACGGCGCAAAGCCGGGATCCCTGCCGCCACCACCCACAGATCCCGCTCCCCCAGCCTCACCAAACCCGTGGGTTGTCCCTCCAGCCGCAGCGAGGCGGCCAATCGCCCCACCTCCAGATCCACCACCTGCAGACGGTCGCTGTTGCGGGAGGTCACGTAGGCCCAGCGGCCATCGGCGGAAAGGGCCAGCCGTGTCGGTCGCCAATCCAGGCCAATCCGCTGCAGGGCCTCGCCGCTGCGGCCCAGATCCAGCACCGTCAGATCCTGGCTGCCCGAGTTGAGCACCACCAGGCGTTGCCGTTGGGCATCCAGAGCCATCGCTTCTGGAGTGTTGCCGCCGCGCCAGCGAGCCAACAGCTCGCCATTGTCGGGGTTGACCACCAGCAGGCTGAGGGGATCCTCGCCGGCCAGGCCCACAAACAGGGCTCCCCGCTCTGGGTCATAGGCCAAAGCCAAGGGTGGCCCCGGCAGCGGCAAGTTGCGGGCCTGCGGAGGCTCCGATCCATTCCGTTGGCGGTTGGGAGCGGGGATCACCGCCAAACTTTGGGCGGCGGGCATGGAGGCGAAAACTCGCCCCCCGGCCGCATCCACGGCCATATCCAAAACCCCCGCCGGCAGCCCGTAGGCCTGCAGCAGCTCCCCCGTCAGCAAATCAAGGGCCACCACCCCAGGAGCATTGGGGCCGGAGGCATAGACCACCTGCTGCACCTCATCCACCCGCACCACGCCGGGGGCAAAGCCCACCGCCACCTGCCACAGGGGATCCCCGCTCGCCCCATCCAGCAGCGTCACTGCCTGCGCTTCCAACAGTCCCACCGCCAGCCAGCCCCGCTCCGGCACCGCATCGAGGCGATCGGCAGAGCTGGGCAAGGGCAAAAGCCAATCCCCCTCCCCCCTCTGCCCGTTTTCCGCCGCCGAGAGGTTCCCCCCAGAAGCGGGAGAGCCTGTTTCAGGCGATTGCCCCAACACCGGGGAGCCCAGCCCCAGCACACCGCCCAGCACGACCAGCCACTGCCACTGCATTGCCCTTCTCCACCCCAGAGCCGCGCCTGCTTGGACCCAGCATAGCCAACCTGCCTGTTCGCTTGCCCTCGGAAGCCCAAACACATTTTGACAGGCTGCCCAGACGAACTTAGAATGGATATTCGCTGGTTTTAGCAGGATCAACCATGAAGGTGCGGCCCTCCGTCCGTCGGATCTGTGAAAAGTGCCGAGTTATCCGCCGCCATGGGCGGGTGATGGTGATTTGCTCTTCTAACCCGAAGCACAAGCAGCGGCAGGGATAAGGGCACGACGGCGGCTGTGTCCAGGATCGCAGCAGAAGACAAAGACAGTGGAGCCTAGCACAACGGAGCAGAGCCCTGGGCGGCGGTGAGAGCATGGATCCCACGTTTGGCCTTGCTGTGGCACATTCCCCACTTTGGCGATCCCAATCTTAGCAGCCGGCAGGCAACTCAGTTCTTTTGGGCAAGTTTGTTCGAGTTAGTTTGATTGGTCGGATTATAAGGCATCCCAGACTATGGCACGGATTGCGGGAGTTGACATCCCTCGAGAAAAGCGAGTTGAGATCGCCCTCACCTACATTTATGGCATTGGGCTAACCCGCTCGCGTCAAATTTTGGCGAAAACCGGCATTAACCCGGATACTCGTACCCGTGACCTCAGCGACGCCGAGGTGGCCGCCCTACGGACGGTGGTGGAGGGCGAGTACCAGGTGGAAGGGGATCTGCGCCGCCAAGAGGCGATGAACATCAAGCGGCTGATCGACATCGGCACCTATCGAGGCCGCCGCCATCGCCTGGGTCTGCCCGTACGCGGCCAGCGCACCCGCACCAACGCCCGCACCCGCAAGGGGGTGAGGAAAACGGTTGCCGGCAAGAAGAAAGCTCCTGCCAAGAAATAAGACCCTTCGACCATTCCAATCCCAAACAGTTGTCAAACAGTTGATTGCAAGGACGCATGGATCATGGCTCGGCAGCAACGGCGCGGACGTAAAGTCAAAAAGAACGTTCCTAACGGAGTGGCCTATATTCAGTCCACCTTCAACAACACCATCGTCACCATCACCGATCCCAACGGCGATGTAGTGTCTTGGGCTTCGGCAGGTTCTACCGGCTTCAAAGGCGCCAAAAAAGGCACCCCCTTCGCCGCCCAAATGGCCGCAGAAAATGCAGCGCGGCAGGCGATGGAGAACGGCATGCGTCAGATCGAAGTGATGGTGAGCGGTCCAGGAGCCGGCCGGGAAACCGCCATTCGCGCTCTGCAGGCAACGGGCCTGGAGATCACCCTCATTCGGGATATCACCCCCATTCCCCACAACGGCTGCCGACCCCCCAAGCGGCGGCGTGTCTAAAGGATCCCGCCTTGAGGGCCGGGCGAGCGTCTGGGGGGTTTCTTCCAAGGCTACGCGCCGCGCCAGCGACCGGTTTGCCCGAGATGACCTCTGAAGTTTCATAAGTTCTCCAAGCGGATATCCAGCCAGACGGACGGGGCCATTATGATGATTCAAACCAGCCGAACCCTCCATGCTTTGAGCAGCAAAGCGAGCGCAAGCGCTGTTGCCTACCAGACCGAGTGCGTTGAATCCCATCAGGATGCCACCGGCGTTCACTACGGCAAATTTGCTCTGGGGCCGCTGGAGCGCGGCCAAGGGATCACCGTGGGCAACGCCCTGCGGCGGGTGTTGCTCTCCAATCTGGAAGGGACGGCAGTAACCGCTGTCCGCATCGCCGGCGTGAGCCACGAGTTCTCCACGGTGCCGGGAGTGCGGGAAGACGTGATGGAGATCCTGCTCAACATGAAGGAGCTGGTGCTGCGCTCCACGGCTCCTGACACGCAGGTGGGCCGTTTGGTGGCGCAAGGGCCGGGGGAAGTTACCGCCGAGAAGCTGCAATTGCCCAGCGAAGTGGAGGTGATCAACCCCCGCCACCACATTGCCACTTTGGCGGAAGGGGCGATTTTGGAAATGGAGTTTATGATTGGCCGGGGACATGGCTACCGCGCCGTCGATTACTCCGACAGCAAATCGACGGCCATCGATTTTCTGCAGATCGACTCCGTCTTCATGCCGGTGCGCAAGGTGAACTACACGGTGGAAGCAGCCCGGGTCGGCCAGTCCCTGGAAAAAGATCGTCTAATATTAGAGATCTGGACCAACGGCAGCCTCACTCCGCAAGAGGCCCTCAGTCAAGCGGCCCGCATTTTGGTGAGCTTGTTCTCGCCCCTGCAGGAGGTCAGCTTCGATGCGCCGGTAGCGCCTCAGCAAACCGAAGATAACCAAAAGAACCAGATCCCCATCGAGGAGCTGCAGCTATCGGTACGGGCCTACAACTGCCTGAAGCGAGCCCAGATCAATACGGTGGCGGATCTGTTGGTCTACACCGAGGAGGATCTGCTGGAGATCAAAAACTTCGGCCAGAAATCTGCCGAAGAGGTGATCCAGGCCCTCAAGAATCGCTTTGGCCTAACGCTGCCCCGCGCCCGCGAAAAGGGCAAGGCCTAGAGCCCCAAGCAACCCTCCAAGGTGCTTGGCGCCGCCGGCGTCACCGCAAAACTCAGTCAGGATCCCCGAAGAGCCCAGGATAGAGGTTACCATGCGTCACCGTCGTCGTACCCCCCACCTCAACAAGCCTGCCGACCAGCGCAAAGCCCTGCTGCGGGCGCTGACCACAGCTCTGCTGCGGGAAGGGCGGATCACCACCACCAAAGCCCGCGCCAAGGCCATTCGCGCCACCACCGAGAAAATGATCACCCTGGCCAAAGAGGGATCTTTGGCGGCGCGGCGGCAGGCCCTGGCCTACGTCTACGACAAGGAGCTGGTGCGCTCTCTGTTTGAGCAAGCGCCGGAGCGCTACCGCGATCGGGCCGGTGGCTACACCCGCATCCTGCGCACCGTGCGTCGGCGGGGGGACGGAGCGGAAATGGCGGTCATCGAGCTGGTGTGAAGGGATCCCATGCAAAGCCGTCGCATTGCCCTGAAAATTCAGTACCTCGGCAGCGGCTTTCGCGGCTGGCAGCGTCAAGCGGGCCACCGCACCGTACAGGGGGTGCTGGAGGAGGCGATTGCGTCGCGGGCCGGGCACCCGGTGGCCCTCTACGGGGCAGGGCGCACCGATACGGGGGTTCATGCCTCAGGCCAGGTGGCCCACTTCGACACCACCTCTGGCATCCCACCCACGGAGTGGGCGCGGGTGCTGAACGACTGTCTGCCGGAAGATGTGGTGGTACTGGCTTCCGCTCAGGTGCCTGACTTCTGGCATGCCCGCTTTTCGGCCCGCTGGCGCCGCTATCGCTACTTGATCCTGAACCGGGAGCTGCCGGATGTGTTCTGGCGCCTCTTTAGCTGGCAGGTGCGTTGGCCTTTGCAGGTGGAGCCGATGGCGGAGGCCCTCCACTCCCTGCTGGGCGAGCACAGCTTGGAAGCGTTCCGGCGGCGCGGATCCGACCGGCCCCACTCGCGGGTGCAGGTGCAGGAGGTGCTCTGCCGGCGGCTGGGGGATCTGGTGAGCATCGAGGTGCAGGCCAGCGGCTTCCTCTACCGGATGATGCGGCTGCTGGTGGGATCCCTGGAGGTGGTGGGCCGCGGCGAGCTCAGCCCGCAACAATTTGTCCACCTCTGGCAGCACAACGACTGGAGCCAGATGCGCACCCGCTACAGCGCCCCTCCGCAAGGGTTGTGTTTGCTGGATGTGGGCTACGCTGCGGATCCTTTTGGGCGGCAGTTTGCCCACTTGTTGCCCTTTTTGGGGCCCCCTGAAGCCCGCCATCTGGCTGTGGGTGTCCCTTCCTTGGTCTGAGCGTTTTCTTGTCCAATCCTGCAGTTCTGTCCTCCTTAGCTGCCATGAACAAAACTCCCCTTCCCACTCCCGAAACTGCGGCGCCCCGCTGGTACCTGGTGGATGCTGCCGACCAGCGGCTGGGGCGCCTGGCCGCGGCCGTGGCCACCCTCTTGCGGGGTAAGCACAAGCCCGACTTCACCCCCCATCTGGATACGGGGGACTATGTAATCGTGATCAATGCCGAAAAAGTGGTGGTCACCGGCAAAAAGCGCACCCAAAAGCTTTACCATCGCCACTCTGGCCGCCCTGGCGGCATGAAAGTCGAGACCTTTGCCCAACTGCAAGCTCGCCTGCCGGAGCGGGTGGTGGAAAAGGCGGTCAAGGGGATGTTGCCCCACACCCGTTTGGGCCGGCGGCAATTTACCAAGCTGAAGGTGTACGCCGGCCCCCACCACCCCCACGAGGCCCAGCAGCCGCAGGTGTATCCTGTTCACACGATCCCAGGAGCCAAAGCATGACGCAAGCAGCCAGCAGCCATCGAGCCGTTTATTGGGGAACCGGGCGCCGCAAAACCGCTGTTGCCCGCGTGCGCTTGGTGCCCGGCACCGGCAAGATCCTCATCAACGACAGGCCGGGAGACCAGTATCTGCAGTATCAAGAAGCGCTATTGGCCAACGTAAAAGCGCCGCTGGAGATCCTTGGTTTGGAGAACGCCTACGACATCCTGGTGCGAGCCCATGGGGGCGGCGTCCACGGCCAGGCCGATGCCATCAAGTTGGGGGTGGCACGCGCCCTCTGCGAGGTGGATCCGGCCAATCGCGGCCCCTTGAAGGTAGAGGGCTACCTAAAACGGGATCCGCGCGCCGTGGAACGGAAGAAATACGGCCTGCGCAAGGCCCGCAAGGCTCCCCAGTACTCGAAGCGCTAGGGATCCCCGCCATTGCTTTTTCAAGGTCGATGTTGGTAGACAAGGGTATAGAAACAAGCCCAGAGGAGGAGATTGCCATGCCCAAAAAAGGAATACACCCACAGTGGTATCCCGAAGCCAAAGTCATCTGCAACGGCGAAGTGGTGATGACGGTGGGATCCACCCAGCCGGAGCTGAAGGTCGACGTTTGGTCCGGCAACCATCCCTTTTTCACCGGCAGCCAGAAGATCATCGACAGCGAAGGACGGGTGGAGAAGTTCATGCGCAAGTACGGCATGGGCGGCAGCAAGAAAGCCAAGTAGCCGAGTTTCTGCACCAAGGTTCCCCATTTGGGCCCTGCTTAGACTTCTCGGTGAGGCTAGACCCATGGCTTCTGCTCAACTGATCGAGCAGCTTAAGAACGTCGAGGCCACTTTTCAGGAGCTGACGGTGCGCCTGGCCGATCCTGATGTGGCGACGGATCCGGCGGAGCTGCAGCGGATCGCCAAGGCCCGCTCCTCCCTGGAAGCCACCGTGCAGGCTTTTCACGATTGGCAGAAGCTGACTCGCGACCTGAAGCAGACGGAAGAGCTGCTGCGCGAGGCGGCCTCCGATCCGGAGCTGGAGGCGATGGCCAGGTCGGAACTCGAGCAACTGCGCGCCCGCCAAGAGCAACTGGAGCAACAGCTCACCCTGCTGCTGCTGCCCCGGGATCCCAACGACGAAAAAAACATCATGTTGGAGATCCGCGCCGGCACCGGGGGCGAGGAAGCGGCGCTGTGGGCGGCTGATTTGGCCCGCATGTACACCCGCTACGCCGAGAAGATGGGTTGGTCGGTGCGCCTGGCCAGCCTCTCGGAAGGAGAGATGGGGGGCTACAAAGAGGCCATCCTGGAAATCCGCGGCGACCAGGTCTATAGCAAGCTGAAGTTTGAGGCCGGCGTGCACCGGGTGCAGCGGGTGCCCGTGACAGAGGCGCAGGGGCGCGTCCACACCTCGACGGCCACGGTGGCGGTGATGCCGGAGGTGGACGAGGTGGAGGTGGTGATCGACCCCAAGGACATCGAGATCAAGACGGCGCGCTCCGGCGGGGCGGGCGGCCAAAACGTGAACAAGGTGGAAACGGCGGTGGATCTCCTCCACAAGCCCACCGGCATCCGCGTCTTCTGCACCGAGGAGCGATCCCAGTTGCAAAACCGGCAGCGGGCGATGCAGATTTTGCGGGCCAAGCTCTACGAGATGAAGCTGCAGGAGCAACAGGCCTCCATCAGCTCCGCCCGTCGCATGCAGGTGGGAACGGGATCCCGCTCGGAAAAAATTCGCACCTACAACTACAAGGACAACCGCGTCACCGACCACCGCCTCAACCAGAACTTCCTGCTCGAGCCGATTTTGGAAGGGGAGCTGGACGAGTTAATCCAAGCTTGTATCGGCCTATACCAAAAAGAGCTGCTGGCGGAGCTATCCTAAGCGCTGCTGGGATCCCTTCCTGCTGCCGACCTGGCGGTAGAATAAATACCCATGTCGAGTGACCCGAGGAATCCTCCCCATGCTGGCCGAGTACCGCCAACATGTTGCTGCCCGCGCGGATCAAGGGATCCCGCCGCTGCCCTTGAGCGCTGCCCAGACCAGCCAGGTGTGCGAGCTGCTCAAGGATCCCCCTGCCGGCGAGGAAGCTTTTTTGTTGCATCTGCTCACAGAGCGGGTGCCGCCGGGAGTGGATGAGGCGGCCTATGTGAAGGCGGGCTTTTTGGCGGCTGTGGCCAAGGAAGAAGCGCGCTCACCTCTGATTACCCCCCTGCGGGCGGTGGAGCTCTTGGGGACGATGCTGGGGGGCTATAACGTCCAGGTGCTGCTGGAGCTGCTGCAAGATGAACGACCGGAGATTGCCGCCGCGGCGGCCCGCGCCCTCAGCCACACGCTGCTGGTTTTCGATGCCTTCCACGACGTGCTGGAACTCAGCCAGGCCGGCAACGCCCGCGCTCGGCAGGTGCTGCAGTCCTGGGCTGAAGGAGAGTGGTTCACTACCAGGCCGCCCCTGGCCGAGGCCATCACCGTGACGGTGTTCAAAATTGCCGGCGAGATCAACACCGACGACCTCTCCCCCGCCGCCCACGCCACCACCCGCCCGGACATCCCCCTGCACGCCCAGAGCATGCTGGAGTCGCGCGCGCCGGGATCCCTGGCTGCTATTGCCGAGCTGAAGCGCCGCGGCTATCCGGTGGCCTTTGTGGGGGATGTGGTGGGCACGGGATCTTCCCGCAAGTCCGCCCTCAACTCCCTGCTCTGGCACATTGGCCACGACATTCCTTATGTGCCCAACAAGCGGGCCGGCGGGGTGATTCTGGGAGGCACGATCGCGCCTATCTTCTTCAACACCGCCGAAGATGCCGGCGCCCTGCCCATCCAGTGCGAGGTCTCGCGGCTGGAGACGGGCATGGTGGTCACCATCTATCCCTACGAAGGCGTCATCCGCTCTGAGGATGGCCAAGTCCTCTCCACCTTTTCCCTGCGGCCTGTGACCCTGCCGGACGAGGTGCGGGCGGGGGGCCGCATCCCCCTCTTGATTGGCCGGGCCCTCACCGACAAAACCCGCCAGGCCCTGGGGCTGGATCCCTCTCCCCTATTTATCCGTCCCACCCCGCCCGCCGACACCGGCAAAGGCTATACCCTGGCCCAGAAAATTGTCGGCAAAGCCTGTGGGCTGCCGGGGGTGCGCCCGGGCACCAGTTG
The DNA here is from genome assembly GCF_047462375.1 of Synechococcus sp. H55.8. Taxonomy (NCBI): domain Bacteria; kingdom Bacillati; phylum Cyanobacteriota; class Cyanophyceae; order Synechococcales; family Synechococcaceae; genus Synechococcus; species Synechococcus sp. H55.8. Next base: position 127,068 of record NZ_JANSJC010000004.1, read on the forward strand.
TGAGCCGCTGATCACCACGGTGGGATCCCAGGACACCACCGGCCCCATGACCCGCGACGAGCTGAAGGAGCTGGCCTGCCTGGGCTTCAGCGCCGACCTGGTGCTGCAGAGCTTCTGCCACACCGCCGCCTATCCCAAGCCGGTGGACATCCAGATCCATAAAGAGCTGCCCGACTTTTTTGCCTCGCGGGGGGGCGTTGTCCTGCGGCCCGGCGACGGCATCATCCACTCCTGGCTCAACCGCATGCTGCTGCCGGATACCGTCGGCACCGGGGGCGACTCCCACACCCGCTTCCCCCTGGGCATCTCCTTCCCGGCGGGATCGGGGCTGGTGGCCTTTGCCGCCGCCATGGGGGTGATGCCCCTCAATATGCCGGAGTCGGTGCTGGTGCGCTTCCGGGGGGAATTGCAACCCGGGATCACCCTGCGGGACATCGTCCACGCCATCCCCTACGTGGCCATCCAGCGGGGGCTGCTCACCGTCGAGAAGCAGGGCAAGAAAAACGTCTTTGCCGGGCGAATTATGGAGATCGAGGGCCTGCCCCATCTCAAGGTGGAGCAAGCCTTCGAGTTTACCGACGCCTCGGCAGAGCGCAACTGCGCCGGCTGCACCATCAAGCTAAGCGTCGAGACGGTCGCCGAGTACCTGCGCTCCAACGTGGTGCTGCTGAAAAACATGATCGCCCGCGGCTATCAGGATGCGAGAACTCTGCTGCGGCGCATCGCCAAGATGGAAGCCTGGCTGGCCAACCCCACCCTGATGGAGGCGGATCCCGACGCCGAATACGCTGCCGTGATCGAGATTGATCTCAGCAGCATCACCGAGCCGATCGTCTGTGCCCCCAACGATCCCGACAAGGTGATGACTCTAAGCGAAGTCCACGCCCAGCACGCGGCAGGCAACCCCGACACACCCATCCAAATTGACGAGGTGTTCATCGGCTCCTGCATGACCAACATCGGCCACTACCGGGCTGCCGCCAAGATCTTGGAAGGGCAAGGTCGGGCCAAGGTACGCCAATTTTGGATCTGCCCACCCACCCGCATGGACGAGGCGCAACTGCGCGCCGAAGGGGTGTACGGCACCTTTGCCGCTGTCGGCGCGAGGACGGAAATGCCGGGCTGCAGCTTGTGCATGGGCAACCAGGCCCGCGTGGCAGATGGGGCCACCGTCATGTCCACCTCCACCCGCAACTTCAACAACCGCATGGGCAAGGACGCGCGGGTCTATCTGGGATCCGCCGAGCTGGCGGCTGCCTGCGCCCTCCTGGGGCGGATCCCTACCCCTGAGGAATACCGGGAGATCGTTGCCACCAAGATCCAGCCCTTTGCCGGCGAGCTGTACCGCTACCTCAACTTCCACGAGATCCCCGGCTTTGAGGACGAAGGGCGGATCATCCCCCGCGAACAAATGCCCAAGCTGGAGGAAGTCCTCGGGATCCGTTCCTAAAGGGGCCACCCTGATACCATGGCAGCATGGTTTGCTAGCCTTGGAGAAATCCTGATGGCCCTGTCCCGAAAACTCACCCGCCAGATCCACCGCGCCCTCGCTCCCATCCTGGCCCTGCCCTTGGTGGTGACGGTGGTGACGGGATCCCTCTACCAAATTGCCCGCCTCAACGACAACTTGGACTACTACTGGCTAATCCAAATCCACAAAGGGCAGTGGGGGCCGCTGGATCTGCAGGCCATCTACCCCTTCTTAAACGGCCTGGGGCTGTTGGTGATGGTGGCTACCGGCCTGAGTTTATGGTTGCAAACGAGATCCCATCGCCCGCCCCAGCGCAGCGATTCCTGAGAGCTTTCTCCTGATTCTTGGGTGAGAAAATACCCCAACCGATTTCCAGAAAACTCGACCTCTGGAGCCAGCCAGAAAGCTTATTTTAATGTACAGAGGCTAGGCTAAAGCCTTGTGAGTAAAGCTTAAAGAGAAGCTAACCAAAAGTTAACCAAAATCTGATCAGGAGGTGGATAGATATGGCTCTGGTTCGCTGGGATCCCTTTCGGGAAATTGACGAAATTCAACGGGAAATGAACCGGATGTTTGACCGGCTGATGACCCGTCCCGCCGAGACCGATGCCTTTGCCTTCGTGCCGGCGGTGGAAATGCACGACGATCCGGAAACCATTACCCTCAAGCTGGAGCTGCCCGGCTTGAACCCCAACGATCTGGACATCCAAGCGACGGCGGAAGCGGTCTCCATCAGCGGTGAGCGGCGCTTTGAAAAACGCTCCGAAGACAAAGGCGTAACCCGCACCGAGTTCCGCTACGGGCGCTTCCAACGGGTGATCCCGCTGCCCAACCGGATCAAGCACGATCAGGTGAAAGCGGAATACAAAGATGGCATCCTCACCCTGACTCTGCCCAAAGCGGACTCTGAAAAAGCCCAAGTGGTCAAAGTGAACGTTGTCTCCTAATTGCCTGAGACAAGCGCCACTTTCGGCTTAAGCAAAATCCAGATCCCAGAGGGTAGGCCATGAGCCTACCTTTTTTGCTTTTTGGCTTGTCCATCCTCAACTCCCCTCTCCCTGAGGGAGAGGGGCTGGGGGTGAGGGCTGGGAGAGGGGCCGGGGGTGAGGGAATACTCCCTCCCAGGGATCCGATTTGACCTCTGCCCCTGGGGTTGGATAAGGTTGAGGGCGAAGTGGCTGGGGAGCGAGAGCATGGCCAGCGTGACCTACGAACACGTTACCAAGCGCTACGGCGACACCACGGCCGTCCACGATCTGAACATCGCCATCGAAGATGGGGAATTTCTCGTCTTCGTCGGCCCCTCCGGCTGTGGCAAGACCACCTCCTTGCGCATGCTGGCCGGCCTGGAAGAGGTGAGCGCCGGCTCCATCTACATCGGCGACCGCCGCGTGAACGACGTTCCCCCCAAGGATCGGGACATCGCCATGGTCTTCCAGTCCTACGCCCTCTACCCCCACATGACTGTGGCCGAGAACATGGCCTTTGGCCTTAAGCTGCGCGGCCTGCCTAGGGCGGAGATCGAAAGCCGGGTTCGGGGGGTGGCCAAGCGGCTGGGGATCGAACACCTGCTCCACCGCAAGCCCAAGGAACTTTCCGGTGGACAGCGGCAGCGGGTTGCCGTCGGGCGGGCCATTGTGCGCAACCCGGCGGTGTTTTTGATGGATGAGCCCCTCTCCAACCTCGACGCCAAGCTGCGGGTGCAGGCGCGGGCCGAGATCAGCAAGTTGCACATGCAACTGGGCACCACCTTCATCTACGTCACCCACGACCAGGTGGAAGCCATGACCATGGGCAACCGCATCGCCGTCATGAAGGATGGCCGCCTGCAGCAGGTGGATACTCCCCAGGCCCTCTACAGCCGCCCCGCCAACCTGTTTGTGGCCGGCTTCATCGGCAGCCCTTCCATGAACTTCTTCTCAGCCAAGCTGCGGGAGCAAGAGGGCACCCTCTGGGTGGATAGCGGCGCCTTCCGTGTGCCCATCCCCCCCCACCAGGCGGATTCCTATCGGCCCCGCGCCGGCCAGCCGGTCATCTTCGGCATCCGCCCGGAAAACATCCACGATCCCCAGTACCAACCCCCAGGGATCCAACCCGCCCGCGTGCGCGCCAAAGTCTCGGTCGCCGAGCTGATGGGCCACGAGGTCATCCTCCACCTCAGCACCACCGACGCCGAAGGGATCCTCCCCGAGCAGGAGTTTGTGGCCCGCGTGGATCCCCGTACCCAGCTTCGCGTCAACCAATGGGCAGAAGTGGTCTTTGACATGGATCGCTTCCACCTCTTTGACCCGCAAACCGAGGAGCGGCTGGAATAAACAAGAGGCGCTGTCAAGCTAAAGATTGGCTACCATAGGCTCCAGAGAAAAAAGGATCCCTATGCCGGAGCAATCTGCCTCGAAGTTGGTGCAGGCGCAGTTCGACGAATTTCCCTATCCCAACGTCCCCATCGAGCAGACGGTTACGGATACCTTTGCCCTGTTTGCCAACAGCTACACCACCGCCTGCTACGTGCGAGATCGCAAGGTGGTCAAGCCCGAAGGCAAAGTGATGCTCAACGCCGGCTGCGGCTCCGGCTGGGAAACCCTGGTTCTGGCCACGGCCAACCCAGGTGCCTCTTTGGTCGGGGTGGATATCTCGCCGAAATCGCTGGAGATGGCCCGGCAGCGCTTCGAGTTCCACCAGATCCCAGATGTGCGCTTTGAAGTAGCAGACATCACCGATATGGGAGCGCTAGGGGAGCAGTTTGATTTCATCGCCTGCAACGACGTGCTCTACCTGCTGGAAGATCCGGTGGCCGGACTCAAAGGCATGCGCCAGGTGCTCAAACCCGAGGGCATTATCCGCACCAACGTCCACAGCCTCTATCAGCGGCAGTTTATTTTCAACATGCAGGATGCCATGGAGCTGCTGGGGGTGATGGACGAGCCGGCTGCCAAAGCCGTTCCCATCCTCCGAGAGCTGATGGATGCCCTCCATGAAGGCAGCTTCGTCAAAAGCCACTGGCAGGGAGACGCCATCAAAACCACCAACGGGATCCTGGCCAACTTTCTGCTGCGCAGCGACAAGGGCTTTACGGTGCCCCAGGTGTTCGAGATGCTGCGCCAGGCCGGGCTGGAGTTCATTAGCATGGTGAACTGGCAGCAGTGGAAGCTGGAGCGAGTCCTCACCAAGCCGGTTCCCTACGCCCTGCGCCACCTTAAAAAGCTCAGCCAAGAGGAGCTGCTGCACTTTATCGAGCTGATTTTTCCCAACCTGACCCGGCTGATTGATTTTTGGTGTGGCCACCCTCGCCCCGCTCCACCAGCCCCTTTTACCCTGGAAGAATGGCGAAACGGCTCCGTGCAGGCCCATCCTCTGCTGCTGCGTCTTAACGCCAAGGTTGCCTTCGAGAATGCCATCCGCGACAACGGCCCGGTCAACATCAACGGCTGGCCGGGATCCGAAGGCAACATCGTCATCGATCCCTTCTCGGTACGCTGGCTGATTGATGTTTTTGGGGAAGAGCCTGTGCCCGTACAGGCGCTGGCGGCCAAGGCCCTAGATCTCATGGACTGGACCCCCGAAGAGGCCTTTAACCAAGTGGTGGCCAACCTCAAGTTCCTGGAAGAGCGGCTGGTGGTGCTGCTGCACTCGCCCCTGCGCTAAGTTCAGGGATCCCGCGTCAGCTCCCCTCCCACCCACGATGGAACACTACCCCCCTCTCCCTGAGGGAGAGGGGCCGGGGGTGAGGGCCATCCCTGAGGGAGAGGGGCCGGGGGTGAGGGCCATCCCTCAGGGAGAGGGGCCGGGGGTGAGGGCCATCCCTGAGGGAGAGGGGCCGGGGGTGAGGGCGATCCCTCAGGGAGAGGGGCCGGGGGTGAGGGATCCCTCAGGGAGAGGGGCTGGGGATCTGCAGCACCCGGATGCGCTCGGCCCGGATGGCCGCCGGGATCCGCCCTTCGGCGTCGGCATTGACGGCAAAACGCACCTTGCCCTCCATCTCCACCTCGTCCCCTGGGCGCAGCTCCAGCCAACTGGCGGGGCGGCCAAGGCGGATGGCCTGGACATCTTCCGCAGGAACCACCGAGACCCAGGTGCCGGCGTAGCGCTGCAGGTTGGGGCTGACCTCGTCCAAATTGACCCCGATCCAGCCTTCCTCGCGGTTGAGGAGCCGCACCGTTCCTGTCAGTCGAAAAGGTTGCGCTTCTTCTGCTAGCTGGATCGGCTCGTAGAGAACTCTCGTGTTTAGAGGCTGCAGACGGGCCAGCTCCACCCGCCATCCCTGGGCCTGGCGGTAGAGAGTAACTTCCATCGCCGCCCGCAGACGCCCGTCCGGCAGCGGCTCATAGAAACCCAACTGGGAGCGAAAAGGGCGAAACCGCGGATCCTCCCGATCCGGCTCGGTTAAGAATTGCTGCAGCTCCGCGGCGGTGAACTGGAAGTGCAAAGTGGGCACCACTGCCTCCGGCCTCAGGATTGCGTCTACCTGAAAGATGGCCGTGTTGCCCACCTCCTGGATAGGAGTGAGGGTGAACTCCTCTGCCGAGGGCCAGGAGCGATCCAGGGCGCCCGGCGGGATCCCCCTCAGCAGCCGCGGGGTGAGCAGCGCTTCTGCCGTGGCAAAATCCCGAGCGTTGGCCGCCTGCACAAAGGCTTGCAGCGTCTCTTTGGCCGTTTGCGTCTGCCCGCAGCCATTGAGCAAAACCAGGGCCAGCAAGAACCAAGCTTTCTTCAACACCTTTCCCCCGCCACTTCACTGCTGATTTTCGGCAGGTTGCTCAGTTTCTGCCGGAGAGGGAGAGGGCTCAGGGTTCTCCGGCTGGGATCCCTCTGCGGGCGGCTTATCCGGTTGCCACACCTCGATTCGCCAGCCGCCCTCCTGTCGGTAAAGGGTGATCTTGAGGCGGGAAGTCACCGTGTCTCCCTCCAGGCGCAGGCCCACCAATTGCGGGGCCAACTGCTGATAGGTGGGATCGGCAAGATCCGGCTCGGTCAGGTACTTGCGCAAAGTCAAGGGATCCAGCCCCAGGCGCTGCGCCGCCTCTTCCAGAGAGGACTCGCCCTCCACCCACACGTAGGCCGTCTTGCCGCTCACCTCTTGGTTGCGCACCTGCACATTCTCTCCCGCTGCCCCCCAAATCGAAGGCAGGGATCCCGGCCTGAGGGCATTGCTGAAGCGCTCGGTCAGGTAGCCGTCGGCGGTGCCCCAATCCCCCTTTTCGGTGGCAGCGATAAAGGTGCTCACCACCTGGTCGGGGGTTTGCGCTGGTGTGGCCTGCGTACAGGCGATCGTGCTACCCAAGCTGAGAAGAAGAGTACAGGTGCTGATGTGACGTAGCATAGGAACAACCTTGTTTAAGATGCGCTGTCTCGAGACAAACCTCGGCAGACGTTGGCTCGAAAGTTGAGAACAATAGCAGATGCAGATTGGGCCTGGAAGCTTAAGAGATGTAACAGGTAGATGGAGTCTGCCGTACTTGCGTCAGGCCTGCCTGAGGTAACTGTCCAATTCAAAATGACGATCTCCGAAAATCAGAACTATGATACCATTCCAGGAAGCAGTGACAACAAACGTACAGCTTTGATGCTATGGTTAACCGGCAGCCTCTCGTGACACTACCCTCCATGGCTGCTGCTTGTGTAGAGTTATGCACTGAGTCTACTGCTCAGCAATATGCAAAAGGCTACGTCAGCTAGGATAAATCGGTAGGTCATAATACAAGTTTAAGCTTAGGTAAGGAAATGGCAGTCCCATTGTCTGAATCAGGCTCAACCTGGAATGCTCGCGGGATCAGTCAAGCCCGTGTAGCAGAAACGGCTCCTACTGCAAAGGAAAGAAGAAACGCTTGGTCAGTATCACTCTACTACTGGGATCAAGGGATCAGTACTGAGCCAAATCATCTGCCCTGCTTATTGAATAGACTCCATGCACTTTGGGTTCTAGGTGTCTCATTTACTTTTTTAGAAGAAGCACTTAAACTCTTGAACCAGTTAGAGTTAAACCCAGAGAGATGGAAAGATATTCCCCCTCCAAACATAGAAGGTTATGAGTTGGCATGGAAAGTTGATTCCCCTGACTTTGAGCCACTTGATCCGGATCTACCATCTATAGATCAGTACCTGTATTACTTAGCTCGCTGGATAGCAGAAAGAATAGGGCTGCCTTACCAAACACAAGTAATTCCTTTTTGGCGCATTGCTGCCTCAATTCACCCCAAAGATCTAAGAGCTAAAGCAATCCTAGGCCTTGGTCTATCTAAAAACCTGCAGATCGAAGGTATAAGGCATCTGAGGCAAATTCAGGCTATGACGGCCACACAAACAGCCAAAAGATGGGCTCAAGCCTGTTATCAAACTTCTGTAAGCTTTCTTCAAAGAAAGATGGGTGAATCAAACTCGATAAATTTGAGAAGCAAAAGAGAATTTGTTGATATATGCTACGAGGGTTACACAATGAGGCTAGAAGATAGTTTAAACTCACTAGTTACTCATTGTTATCTGGCCCAAGGAAGATGGTTTGAGTCAGGGATAGACTTTGTTAGGTCCTACCTGAAGCCGGGAATGATGTTTATAGATGTAGGGGCAAATGTAGGCTTATACACTCTTGTTGCTGCCCAGGCCGTAGGAACCAAAGGCAAAGTAATTGCGTTTGAGCCAACTCAATCTTGTGTGGAAATATTAAAACACAATGTCAGCGTTAATAGATTATCGCAAGTTACGATAAACCCATATGCAGTGGGTAGCGAGTCAGGGCAGACATATTTTCTAGAAACAGACGATAGTGTGTACAATAGAGTGGTAACTAACCTTTCAGGAGTAGTCCACCCTGTAAAGATCATCCGGCAAATTACGCTAGATGATTGGTGGCGCTCTTACAGAAAGCCTTTGGTCGATATGGTCAAGATAGATGTAGTTGTAGATCCCTTAGGTGTTATACAGGGAGGTCGAGAACTTATAAAAAGCTGTCTCCCACTCATTCAGCTAGAAGCAAAAGATGGTGGGGGATTTGTGTCGAGGGAAACATCCTCTTACCTGTCAGATCTGGGGTACACTTTTTTTGCATACAACTCCACCTTGAACGAATTATCGAGAGCTCGGGAACAAGCTCGCAGCCTCTCTGCGACAAACTTAATTGCAGTTCCCGAAGCGCGCTACGCTAGTCTTATAGAGGACGGCGTCCTCCAGAAAGACCTATCTCCATCTAAGAAGCTTGATTCAAGCCTGTTGTCTTTACTTAAAGATTTGCTCGAGGAAAGCCAATGATTGTTGTTGATGGTGTTGCTTTGCAGAGTAACTTAGAAACCCCACCGTCTATTATAACCTTTTGGCAAAATGTTGTAGGTGAATGGTTAAAGCTTGGCCACAGTCGAGACTTTGTGGTACTGGTGAGAGAAAGCCAACGTATTGCTCTTCCAGGCGATACAGTCATAGCGGTGATTCCTGACTATAGTTACGAAGACGCTGAATCCGATCACGTAGGTCTGCAGAGCGCCTGTGACCAGCTTAAGTCAACGCTCTTTATCTCAACTTTGTACACATATCCTCTTAGAACACCTAGTGTGGCAATGATTTATAGTGTGGATGAAAGCCAAGAGTTTCTGTCAAACTTGGCAGCTCAAGAGAAACATAACTCCATTTTGAATGCATCGGCATTTATATGTCCGTCTGAGTGGGTGGCATCAAACTTGATGGCAAAATATCCTGGTATTTCTAAAGAAGATATTGAAGTTATCTACCCAGGCTTGCATGGTGACCTAGGGCCATCTCCTCCTCTAAAGCTACGGAAGTTTCGAGAAGAGCGAGATCTGACTCGTCCCTACATCATTTACAGGGCGGGAGCAGGGGAACGAAGAAAGATAGCCTTCCGCGCTATCCTAGATAGCCTGAGCGAGATAGCTTCCGGGCAAGTTCCGGAAGTTGTTTACCTATCAGTTGATGGAAGTAGGACTGACTCACCTTTGGAATCTTTCGTGGACCTATCTAAACCAATTCGAGCTCGAATCCACAACCTCAAACTTTCGCCTGACGAGTTACCGCTACTCTATACAGGAGCTACGGGGTTACTTGAGGTTGAACCCGAGCTTGGAATGGGCAATTATGTTCTCGAGGCGATGCGATGTGGCTGTCCAGTTATCATTCTCAGAGAATCTCAAAGAAAAGTGGAACATGCCAATGCGCCTGAACCGTGGATTGAGATACCTCTGGAGCCACATGCCATATCGCAGGCAATCGATCAATTGAGAGATACAAAGTATAGAAGTTCTGTACTCTCGCAAGGGTTGATCTACACAAAAAACATGACGTGGGAAGAAGCGGCCAAGCGAATGTGGTCTTTCCTTGACCTGAAGGCGAAAAACATAACATCTTAAAGCTTCGAAAGGTAAATATCATAGAATGAGGTGCCCTCTATCTCGTCGTGAATTTTGAGCACATGAGAGCATAAGTCGTATGAGCGATAGGCCTCGTGAAGAATTACGGCAAGTGCTAGCCGCTTTCTGGAGGGAAGCTCTCCCACTCGCATAAAGTCTTTGGCATAGATAAAGTCAGTCCAGGAGGCTTGGGTGCACAAAGAAGTCAGATTCTTGGGAAAGGACTTCATAACTGGGCAGGCAATCCCAGTAAGGCTATGGATAAGAAAGCCATGCTTCCTCAGAGCAATATCTATGTCGGAAAACAAGGGCTGGCCAATGTAGTGGGGGACAAACAGGACCTCAGTTTGAACCACTACAATGCTCTCGCTGAGGAGACGAGCGGCGCCGTGGATAATGCTAAGCTCACTTCCTTGAGTATCCATGACAAGCCAGTCTGCATCTGAAGCCTCTTCCAGGTCATCGAGGCGAACCGTCTTGACTTTTTCCTCTGAGACGACTTGGTAAAGCTCAGCTAGATCGTGGAACCTCTCCAGCAGTTGATGGTTGGGCTGGAACAGAGATGAGGTCATCCCGGTGTTGGTTAGATAAAGAGTCGATTCAGAGCCATCGCCAACAGCCATAGGAAGGTATAAAACATTAGAGCTGCTAAAACTTTTCTCTTTTAACCGCTCGTATGCTTCTCGATCGGGCTCAAATGCAACTAAGTCTCCAAAGCCCTTGTGAATCATTTCAGTATAGATCTCAGGAGTCCCAAGATCAGATGCTCCTGCAGCAATTACTTTAATGCGAGGCATTGAGGTTCCCAAGACAGAGGCTATAGATAGCTCAGACATGACTTCCTTTCTTCACTTCACTCCTTGTGAGCGATTACATTTAGACTGATAAGCTCATTGCAGTAAACAATTGTGCTTGCGTCATTAAACATACCGAACTGATCTACTTGGACGATGAAGTCAAAGCCAACAGTTTTGAGTAAATGAGTTAAATTCTCAATGGTATATCCATATTTATGAAAGTCATACTGATCGACCTGGCCACCATAGAACATACTAATGATGTACACCAGTTGATCATAGGAAAGATCGTCCTTTAGAAGAACTCTAGATAGCGCTTTTAGGTTGGGCACAGAGATATATAATCTTCCTCCTTTCTTCAGTACCCGATACCACTCTGTCAAAGCTACCTTTGCCTCTCGATAATCAAAGTGCTCAAGAACATGTGAGGCGTATATCTGATCTACGCTTTCACTTCCAAATAAGCTGAGGTCAATTGCGTTTGCGACGTAGTCGACTTCAGGCGAGGGCAAAACGTCAAGTATTTTCCAGTCAGGATGTGGCTCTCTACCACCAATATGTAGATTAAACATGCTTACCCATTGCTCCTAGCTAACCATCTTAGTAAGTTTAGCCAAGTTTGGATGCTTGCGAAACTTAAATGGCAAATCTGTGAACCTAATTCTACCTTTCCTATCTTGGCAGTACTGTTCCCATATCTGGGTATATGCCTTCTCTAAAAAAGCTGTAAATCTCTTTCCGTCAAGAAGGGGAGACAAATAGAGACGCTCTCGCATAGTCCTTCTCATCCAGACCAGAAGCTCTGTATCTTCGGACAGCGTTGAGGCAATACGAACATAATCTTCCTCTGTCTGTGCAATTAGCTCTGGCAAGTCTACTGTTTTTAAGATTGACACACCAACTCTGGAGACATGTGCTGAGCCCTCCAGCGTTATTACCGGAACTCCCATCCATAATGTCTCACAGGTTGTCGTTGTTCCGTTGTAGGGGAACGGATCTAGGGCAATGTCCACCTCTCCATAGGCTGCGTAGTGCTCAGCAAAGCCCTGTCTACCATATTCAAGCTTGACTCGCTCTTCCGAAATGCCGTGGCTTCCAATTCTTTGCAGGAAGATCTTACAGGTGCTCTCATCTCTATACCGCTGATTCTTTAAGTGTAAAACTGAGTTGGGTACCGCCTTTAGTATCGTTGCCCACAACTTAATTACTCGGGGGGTAATTTTGGAAGGGTTGTTGCAGCACCCAAAGGTGATAAAGCCATTCTTAACCACAGGTGGATCCGTGACCTCAGGTGCCTCCCGAGAAGGCTTATAGCAGAGAAAGCTATGGGGCATTCTTATCAGCTTCTCGGTATTCAAGCCATCAGTTACGTCATAGGGATCTGCGAAGCTGTCCGTTATTCTATAGTCCACGACGGTCATACCGGTGGTGTCAGGATAGCCGAGGTAGGTAACTTGTACAGGTGCAGGACGGAGAGCCATTACGTGTACTCTTGTACCGCCAGTGTGCCCGCTTAGATCCACCAGAATATCAATTTGATCTTCTCTGATTAGCGTTGCAACTTTCTCGTCGCTTAGTTTACTGATATCTCTCCATCCTGTCGCCCATGCAGAGAGCTGCTCAGTTACCATGTCAGGTTGATCAACATTTGAGTAGCAATAAATCTGGTAGTTTTCTTGATTGTGGTTATCATAGATTGAACTCATGAAAAAGTGTACCGAATGCAATCGAAAATCACCTGACAGGTAGCCGATCTTAAGTGGCCTTTGAGTGGTTCGCGAGTTTGTGTAGGGCTTCCAGTAACTTTGATATCGGCTTTGGTAGCGAATACCCCACCGTTGATGCTCCAAGAATGTTTCTAGAGGATCAAAGTTCTCTGAGTAATGCGAGACCATAAGGATATTTGACATCGCACCCGCAAAGTCAGGAGCGATCTCGAGAGCTTTCCTATAGCTAGCCAGTGCTTCACGTAATCTGCATTGCTCTAGATAAGCACCGCCTAGATTTTGGTAAGCCACGGCGAAGTTTGGCTTTCTTTCAATGGCCAGTAGATAATTATCTATGGCCTCCTGAGTTCGGGATAGCTTGGCCAGGGTCAAGCCTTTGTAGAAGTATGCATCAGCTAATTCAGGCTTGAGCCTTATGGCCTCCTGTAGATGTTCTAAAGCATCATCGTACTTTTTCTGCTCAAAGAGTCTAGCTCCGATGTTGCAGTAAACTTCTGCAAAGTCTGGGGAAAGCTCCGCAGCTCTATGAAAAGCAAACTCTGCTTCCTCTTTCTTCCCCAATAACTGGTAGGCAAGACCCAAGTTATTGTAGGCTCGGGCAGATGTTGGATCTAGGTTAATTGCTTGTTCAAGGCATCGAACTGCCTTTTCACCCATAGCAAGATCTAAGTAGTAGCATCCCAGGCTATGCCAATACTCTGATTCCCCTGGATTTAGCTCAATAGCAAGACATATATGATGCTTGGCTAGGTGCAACCGCTTTTCTGTCCTGTAAAGAACACCCAGATTGTGGTGAGCTTCGGCGTACCCTGGATCCAAAGAAATGGCGACTTGAAAGCAATCTCTTGCAGCTTGAATAGCTTGGTATCGATCCTCAAGATTTTTTCTGCTTTCTAGATTTAGCTCCTGAACGGCTATCTCTGTTGCAGCTTGGGGTTGGATCTTTCGGCTCAGAGCTGCCCCTAGATTGTTATAAGCCTTTGCATAGTTCGGATTGATCTCTATAGCCTTCTTATAGTGCTCCATCTCTTTATCTTCTTGGCCGACCTCACCGTATACTCTACCCAGGTTCAAGTGAGTGACAGCAGAGGGCTCGATCATCAAAGCTTTCTGAAAAGCAGTGATTGAGTCTTCATAGTGTCCCAGTTCTACTAGCAATAAACCTAGTTTGTTTTGCAAGTCGGCACTAGTCGAAAATAGGGGCTCTATTTGCTTTGCGTGTCGAATGGCTTGATCCTTATCTCCAGATAGAGAAAAGGCATCAATTAACTGAAGATGAGCTTCAAGGTAGTCTGGCTGATCCTTTACTGCTTTCTTTAGGATGCCGATAGCACTATTTACCTGGCCTAACTTTAGCAGTACCTGTCCAAGAAAGTATGCTGCCTCAAACTGTTGCGGATCCAGCTCCAGAACCTTCAGAAAAGCTTTCTCTGCTTCATCCCAGCGCTCAAGCTGGATAAGGGCCAGACCTAAGTTAAAGTTTGCATTAAGGCTTTCTGGATCTATTTGGATGGCTTGTTGATAGCACTCTATTGCCCTTTCGGGTCGGTTTAGCTTCTCGTAAGCCACACCCAAGTTAGTGTAAAGCGATGCCGACCTTTGACCAAGGCTGACACACCTTTCCAGCCATTCCACAGATTTGACGTATTGTTCCTGCTGATAGGCCAGTATGCCCAAATACTGAATGGCATCAGGCTGGTTAGGCTCTAAGCTTAAGATCTCCAGGTAGCATTTCTCAGCTTGATCCAGCTCACCCGAGCGATGATGGCGAAATGCTCGCTCTAGGAGCTCTTGAATCTCGGTTCTCATATCTCCAAGCCTTGACTGCAACGATTCTATCAGATGAATTTGTAGATTTAGCGGCCTAGGAAAATGGGCAGGCTCTCAAGACCTGCCCACTTCCTGTATTTGGCCGCTCCTGGACTACAGAGGCAGCCTAGATTTAGAGGCGCCGCTAGCGCGGGATGGAGAAAGTGATATCCAGACGCGGACCACGAGCAGTGGTGATGGGCGAACCACCCGTGCCCGTAGCCGGCTCGCGGTCGAACTCGGCGCGGCAGACCCCGTTGGCTCCCTGGCTGATTTCGAAGCCAGCATTGGGAGCAGTGCGGGTGAAGGGCGTCACCGTAGTGGTGGCAGAGGCCGTGACCGAGCCGGTGACCGTCACCGTTTCGGAGCGGGTTTCAGAGCCAACGACCGTGCCTGTGGCCGCAAAGGTCACCGTTGCGCTGGCTACCGAGGTAAAGCCAAGGCCCGCTGTAATAAATTGAGAGGCAGTGAAGGTAGCAGTGCCAGTGACACTAAAGGTAAAGGATTCAGTGTCAGTTGCAGTTCGAGTTTGAGTACCCTCTCCTTGTGTTACTATTACTGTCCTTGATGCCGTAGCCACGCCAGAGACAGTGCCAGTGGCCGAGAAGGACTGTGTAAACGGCGTCGTCACCGCACCGGTGATGGTGTTGGATACCGTGGCACTCGCTGCACCCGTAACGACAAACGTCTGCGTCGCCGTCACGTTGAAACGCTGCGTCGCCGTCACAATCCCCGTCGTCGTCACCGACGTCGTTCCCGTAGTCACCAAAAAGACCGGAGCTGCCTGGTTGTTCCACACTTCCTTGGCGCACTGCAGCCGCACCTGGTAGAAGCGCGTGCCCGACACCGACCGCTGCACACCCGGCTGCACATCCGCCGTCCGCGGCCCCGCCGACACATCCCCACCCAACACGTTGCCGTTGATGCTCAACGCAATGAAGCTGGGCGTGGAAGCCGGCGCAAAAAAGTCGCTGGAAACCACGTTGTCGCGCGCACCCAGGTTGACTTCCTGGAACACCACGTTGTTGGCCGGCAGGTTGTGCGGCGTCGGATCCAGGAAGAAAAAGCCGCGCCCCCTATCGCCAAAGTTTCCAATCTCCGCCGAGTCGTTGGAGGGCAACTGCACCAGCGTCAACTGCGCAGATTGCACCGCGGCGTTGGACGGAATGCTGTCGGGAATCGAGAAGGAGAGCACCGCACGGTAGTCGGTGTAAACCCCCACCGGCAGGTTCTCCGCTACCCCACTGCGGCGAATGCCATACCCCACCGGCACCACGTTCGGGCTGGAGAATACCTGCCCGTTGGGCGTCACCGCCGCCAGTTGTGTCGGCAGCAAGCTAACCGGGCCGCCAGTAGCCGCCACGTTGCCGGTGGTGAAGGTGGCCACAAAGTCTTCGGCCAGGCTGCGGCCCGAAGCAAACAGATCCGGCACCGCCCGCGAAATGGTGACCCGATAGACAGAGTCGTTGCTCAGGGGTGTGCGGAAGGTGACGGTGACTTGGGTGCGGTCGGAGTTGAAGGCCAGATCCCGAGGCGGGACAGCTCCGGCTTGGGGCGCCACCGAGGTGATGCTCAGGGCTTGAGCCAAGGGAGCCTCGCGCACCGGCTCGCTGAAGCGAATGGTAATCGAGGTGGTGATGGCAACGTTGGTGGAGCCATCCGAGGGGCTGATGCTGATAACACGTCCCACCGGCGTAGGCGTGGGAGTAGGGGTGGGAGGTGCTGGCGGCGGAGCCGGGGGAGCCGGAGGAGCCGGCGGGGGCGGGGGCGGTACGGGCACCGACGTGCCGGAGCTATCTTCGCCGCAACCGGTGAGCAGCATGGGCAGCAGCACCACCGTCGATGCCAGAGACAGAGACCCCAGTGACTTGAGCAGCCACTTGTGCATTGTTCCGTTCATGTTTCTCCTCTTAACCAAAAAGTAGAGTTCGGCTGAACACTTCCCTCACATTACCCGATCGGCTCGCTCAGGGCAACCTAAGCTTTCTGAGAAATGGCCAATCGAGGGGAGACGCAGACACGCCAGTTTGGTGGCTAGCCTGTTTACTCTGCTAATCATACAGGCAGATGCGGCAGCTTTGGCAAGAGTTATCGACTTTTTCCGGGCCAATGGGGAGTGATCTGGGTCACAGACGATGGCATGAGCTTGCCTGTGGCTACTGCTTCGTACAACTCTGCTGAAGAGGCTGGGTTGAGGCTTGGCCGAGGGAGGTGAGACGTGGCCGGAATCTTTGCCCAGCAAGGTTTTCTCGGATCCAACTCTAAAAAACCGGGAGATCTACCTATTTCTCTGAAAAATGGTGCTTGATCCGGGGCAGAAGGGTGGCAGGATGAGGAGTGGATGTTTTTTCTGGAGACCCAACCAGGATGGCTACCTACAAGGTCACTCTGATCAACGAAGAGCGAGGCTTGAACGTCACCATCGATGTGCCGGATGACGAGTACATTTTGGATGTGGCGGAGGAGCAAGGGATCGAGCTGCCCTATTCCTGCCGCGCCGGGGCCTGTTCGACCTGTGCCGGCAAGCTGGTGAGCGGCACGGTGGATCAAAGCGATCAATCCTTCCTGGATGACGATCAGATCGAGCAGGGCTATGTGTTAACCTGCGTGGCCTACCCTACTTCTGACTGCACCATCATCACCCATCAAGAAGAGTCGCTGTACTGAGGCCCTCACCCCCAATCCCTCACCCGCGGCCCCTCTCCCTGGGGGACGACCCTCACCCCTGGCCCCTCTCCCCCAGGGAGAGGGGTTTTTTGTTTTGGGTGCTCCTTTCCGGCAGCCTCAAGCGCTCCGCGCCGCCGCAGGCGACTACTCCCGGCCCCTCTCCCAGCCCAAGCGCTCCGCGCCGCTAACGCGACCACCCCCGATCCCTCTCCCTGGGGGATGACCCTCACCCCCATCCCCTCTCCCTCAGGGAGCAGCCCCTCACCCCCGGCCCCTCTCCCTGGGGGATGACCCTCACCCCCGGCCCCTCTCCCTGGGGGAGAGGGGAGTAGGATTTTCTCATTCTCTGTAGAACTTTTTGACGATGACTCCAGAGCAAGAAGAGTGGTTAATCCGGGCCGTTCAAGAGCTGCAGGCTGCCCAAAAAGAGCTGCAGGCTGCCCAGCAGGAGCTGCGCCTTGTCCAACAGAATCAACAGGTTCTGATTCAGGAAGTCCGCGAGGGGCAGGCGATGCTGGCGCAGTTTTTCCGCGAGGCGCTGGATCGCTTTGACGAGCGCACTCGGGCTATTGAACGCCGCACTGAGGCTTTGGAGAGACGCACCGAAGCCCTGGAACGACGCACGGAAGCCTTGGAGCGCCGCACCGATGAGATGGCAGAGGAGATGAGGGATTTGCGCCGCGATTTTTTGGAACGGCGGTAGCCCCTCACCCCCATCCCCTCTCCCTGAGGGATGACCCTCACCCCCGACCCCTCTCCCGGAGGGAGAGGGGGGTTAGGATGGCAGCAGAGCAGCCTTTGGAGGTGGCTGTGGTTTTGACGACGGGATCCGTTTCTGCTTCTGGATCGACAACGGCTCGCCTGAGTTTGGCAGAGTACCTTCAGTATTCCGATGGCGGCGATACTCGCTATGAGCTGGTGGCGGGGGAGTTGGTGCCGATGGCCCTTCCAACCGGACGGCATGGTCAGATTGTGGATTTCCTCAATACCGCTTTTCGAGCTGAGATCCGGCGCCAGGGGCTACCGTGGACTTCTCAGCCGATGGCTATCGGGATCCAGTCGCCGCGGGGCAACCGCTGGGATACGGTGCGGATCCCGGATGTGGTGGTGCTGCCTCTGCAGCAGTGGCAGGAGATGGGATCCCGAGAGGCTCTGATTCGCTTGGAGGATCCGCCGCCGCTGTTGGTGGTGGAGGTGGTGAGCGAATCGAGCCGGGCGGCGGACTACCGAGCCAAACGGGCGGAATACTGCGTTTTGGGCATTGGTGAGTACTGGATTGTGGATCCGATGGAGGAGAAGGTGAGCCTGCTGCTGTTGCACGAGGGCTGGTACGACCTGCTGGAGCTGAAGGGATCCGAGCGGGTGCCCTCGAAGGTTTTTGCAGGGCTGGAGCTGCAGGCGGGGGAGATCTTGGCGGCGGACTTGGGTTATTCTGGTAAAGCCACGGGGAGTTAGCTCAGTTGGTAGAGCGCTGCGATCGCACCGCAGAGGTCAGGGATTCGAGTTCCCTACTCTCCATTGCCCTCACCCCCGGCCCCTCTCCCTGAGGGAGAGGGGGGTTGGTGGTAGGATCTTGGCATCCTCTCGCTCTAGTTGATAATGACTCCGGAACAAGAAGAGTGGCTGATCCGCGCTGTTCAAGAGCTGCAAGCGGCCCAGCAGGAGCTACGTCTTGTCCAACAAAATCAGCAGCTTCTGATTCAAGAACTGCGAGAAGGGCAGGCAATGCTGGCCCAGTTTTTTCGCGAGTCCATGGATCGCTTTGATGCGCGCACCCGCGCTATCGAGCGCCGCACGGATGCCCTGGAGCGCCGAACTGAAGCTCTGGAACGGCGCACTGACGAGATGGCCCAAGAGATGAGGGAGATGCGGCAGGAGATTCGAGATCTGCGCCGCGATTTTTTGGAACGGCGGTAGGCCCAAGCGCTCCGCGCTGGCCCTCACCCCCGGCCCCTCTCTTTGGGGGAGCAGCCCCTCACCCCCGGCCCCTCTCCCTGAGGGAGAGGGGAGTTAGTAGGGATCCGTGCTGGATTAATCTGGAGAGAACTTTGACGTTGCTCGATCGGCCTTTCCCTTCCTTAGCGAGTTTGCCATATGTCTGTTATCCGTGCCCTGCACCGCCAGTTGGTGAGCAAAGAGCGCTCGGCCGAGGAGATCGCGCGCGAATACCTGGAGCGCCTGCACCAACTGGAGCCGCAGCTCAAGAGCTTTATTACTGTTACGGAGGAGCTGGCGCTGCAACAGGCTAGGGCGGTGGATGCCCGCATTCGCGCCGGGGAGGCGATTGGTCCGCTGGCCGGGATCCCGTTGGCTGTGAAAGATAACCTCTGCACCCAAGGGATCCGCACCACCTGCGCTTCTCGGATTCTGGAGGGGTTTATTCCGCCCTACGAGTCAACGGTGACGGCGCGGCTGGCGGCAGCCGGCATGGTGACGGTGGGCAAGACCAACCTGGACGAGTTTGCCATGGGCAGCTCCACGGAAAACTCGGCCTTTCAGCGCACTGCCAACCCCTGGGATCTGACGCGGGTGCCAGGGGGATCCTCAGGCGGGTCGGCGGCGGCGGTGGCGGCAGACCAGGCGGTGGTGGCCTTGGGATCGGATACGGGGGGATCGATCCGCCAGCCGGCGGCCTTCTGTGGCGTGGTTGGCCTCAAGCCCACCTACGGGCTGGTCTCCCGCTATGGGCTGGTGGCCTTTGCCTCTTCTCTGGATCAGGTGGGGCCGTTTGGGCGCACGGTGGAGGATGTGGCCCTGCTGCTGCAGGGGATTGCCGGCCACGACCCCATGGACTCCACCAGCCTTAGGGTGGAGATCCCGGACTATAGCCAGGCTTTGATCCCCGATATCAAAGGCTTCAAGATTGGCGTGATCCGCGACCTGCTGGGGGAAGGGTGTGGGGAAGAGACCCGCGCGGCTGTGCAAGCGGCCATCCAACACCTGCAGGAGCTGGGGGCGGAGATCCTGGAGATCGACTGCCCCAGCTTTCGCTACGGCCTGGCCACCTACTACATCATTGCCCCTTCGGAAGCTTCTTCCAATCTGGCCCGCTACGACGGCGTCAAGTACGGCCTGCGGGAACCTGCCGACTCGCTCTTGGCTATGTATGGCAAGACCCGCGCCCGCGGCTTTGGGCCGGAGGTGAAGCGGCGCATCATGATCGGCACTTATGCCCTCTCTGCCGGCTACTACGATGCCTACTACCTCAAGGCCCAGAAGGTGCGCACCTTGATCAAGCAAGATTTTCTGCGGGCCTTCGAGAAGGTGGATGTGTTGGTCAGCCCCACCACCCCCACGCCGGCCTTCAAAAGCGGCGAGCGGGAGGATCCCTTGAGCATGTACCTGTGCGACCTGATGACGATCCCGGTCAATCTGGCGGGCTTGCCGGGGCTAAGCCTGCCCTGTGGCTTTGCCGATGGGCTGCCGATTGGCTTGCAAATCGTGGGCAACGCCCTGCAAGAGAGCAAGGTGCTGCGGGTGGCCTATGCCTACGAGCAAAGCACCGACTGGCACCAGCGACGGCCCCCACTGGAGCAGCCTTCGATTGAAAAGACCCAGGGATCTGCCCCCGTCCAGCCCGGCAAAGGGAGCAAAAAAGCCAAAAGCTGAGGATCCAGCAGCTAGGCAATGCCCATCTGGTTGGCCGCCGAGAAGCGCTCCATAAAGCGCAGGAAGCGATCCCACTCGGCTTCTGTTTCCATGTCGTAGATCACTTCCAGGGCCTTGAATTCTCCGTTTAGGAACTTGGCCTTGATGTTGCGGGTGGTCAGCTCCCCTTCTTCGTCGATCATCCGCATGCCGAGGATGTTTTGCGTGTCGGACTTCAGCTCCTCGAAGCGAAAAATGGCGGATCCCCGCTTGCCGGTTTTGGATTTCAGCAGCCGTACTTGGGTGGGCACTTCTGGAATGCCGGGAGAAAATTCGATACTGACCATGATGCTTAAAAAAATAACCGATTCAGGCCATTATAGTTGTTCCAGATACGATTAAGACACTTTGCCGCTAGCGGCCCAAACGCTCCGCGCCGCTCACGCGACCACCCCCAGCCCCTCTCCCTGGGGGAGCAGCCCCTCACCCCCAGCCCCTCTCCCTGGGGGAGAGGGGAGCTGGAGAGCAACGGACAGGCTGTTCCATAATCTTTTGCAATGACTATGTGATGAGCGGATCCTAGGCTAGAAACTTTTTCAACTCGCAAGCGGCCATCTGTTCCAAGTGGTGGCCGGCCTGACGCTGGGCTTCGGTCACATCCGGGATCCGGTCGCAGAGGGCAGCAACTCCAATTGGCAAAGGTCGGGCGGCCAAGTCGGCTCGGGCTGCCGGGGTGGCCTGGCCACAGAGAATCAGCAGGGGCTTCTGGGCTGCCATGGCCAGCTCCAGCACCACTCCTACCACTTTGCCCATGCTGCTCTGTTCGTCAAGGCGGCCCTCGCCGGTCACCACCAGGTCACAGCGGTGGATGCGCTCCGCCAGAGCCAAGTGCTGGGCCAGCAAGTGGATCCCCGACTCCAGGGTGGCGCCTAAAAAAGCCACCAATCCTGCCCCTAGCCCGCCGGCGGCGCCGGCCCCTGGGATCCCGTCCACAGTCCGGCCCAGGTCGCGCTCCACCACTCTGGCCCACTGCTGCAGTGCCTGCTCCAACTGCCTTACTTGCTGGGGAGTGGCGCCCTTCTGGGGGGCGAAGACGGCAGCCGCCCCCAACGGGCCGGTGAGGGGGTTCTGCACATCGCAGAGGCCGCGGATGCACTTGCCCAGCCAGACAGGCTGCTCGGGCGGCTCGATGCGCGCCAGGCGGGCCAGCTCCCCTCCCCCCCAGCCAATGGGATCCCCGGCCTCATCCAGGAGGCGATAGCCCAAGGCCTGCGCCATCCCTGCGCCCGCATCGACGGTGGCGGATCCGCCCAGCCCTATCCAGATCTCGGCAATGGGATCCCGGCAGACGGCCCGCAACAGCTCCCCCAAGCCATAGGTGGTGGTGCGGGTGGGATCCCGCCGCTGTGGGGGCACCAAGGTCAGGCCGGCCACCTGGGCTACTTCCAGCAGCGCCCGCTCGCCCGCCACCCCGTATTCGGCCCAGACGGGATCCCCCAGCGGGCCGGTGACCCACAGCCCTCGTTTTTCTCCCCCCAGCGCCGGCAGCAGCACCTCTAGGGTGCCCTCGCCCCCATCGGCCAGAGGGAGCAGCTCCACCGCGGCCTGGGGCAACACTTGTTGGATCCCGCGGGCCATGCTCGCTGCCGCTTCCGTGGCCGTCAGGGATCCCTTGAAGCTATCCGGGCAGACCAAAATCCGCCGGGGCGCGCGCGGATCCCATTCCTTTTGTCCCCAATTCGACATAACCCAAAGTTTGGCTCGGCGAGGCTGTTCCAGCGCTAATTGTCCGGGATCCTTTCCCAGAGGGCCAGCCACCCCAGTTTCAAGGCCGGCCCCAGCACCCGCCAGGGACGAAAGCGAACCACCAGGGATCCCTGTCCGCGCCAGCCGCTGCGGGCGAAGGTAAGGCGCAGATGTTGGGCCAACGGGGGGGGCAGAGCGGCGATCAACCCTAGGCATTGCCCCGTCAAGGCCGGGTCGGCAAAGCCGATTTCTAGGCCACCTTGCCAGGACTGGATCTGGATCCCCTTGGCCAACTGCTTCAGAAGGGGCCAGAAGCGAGGCCAGTCGGCAAAGGAGAGACGGCAGCCCACCCGGGCCGGCCAATGCCCGCGAACGCAGAGGGATCCGCAGCGCCATTCCCACCCCCGACGGCTGCCCCGCAGAGCCAAGCCCCCCCACCCGCGCCATTTCCAGCTCCAGGCGAGGGGGCCTTGCCAAGGCTTGCGGTAGCGTAGCAGGAGCTGTTGTGGCCAGAACAGAAACAGCCCCAACCCAGTGACCAGCAGCAGCCCTGCCAGGTACTTGATGATCTCAAGCCAGCCCATAGCGGGCCAGAAAATGGGGCAAATCGACTACCTGACAGGTGTAGGATCCCTGCATCACCAGCCGCCCCTGCTGCGTGATCTCCACCTGAAACTGAACGCGCCTTCCCACCACTTGCACAACCTCAACCTGAAGGTGTAGAGGATCCCCCACCACAGCTGCTGAGCAGTGTTCTAGGACAAAGCGGATCCCGACTGCCGCTTCTTCCCCCTCGTAAAAAGGCTGCAAGGTGTTGTGGCCACATCGCTCGATCAGCGCCAACAGAGCTGGGGATCCGATCACCCTCACGCCGGGGTTGCCCAGGGCCTCAGCCGTCTGCTCGGGGCCGGGGATCCCTTGCCAGGTGCCACGGGTGCCGAGGGGAAGGAGTTTCACAACCCTAGAACCTCAACGCTAGCGGGACGCTGTTCTGGACTGCCACCAGCGCCAGCCCTGCCCAAGCAAAAGGAACAGAGCCAGGATCCCAACGCTGGCCGCCAGCACCAGGGCCCGCTCCAGGCGGGTGGCATAGAACCCCGTCACCGTCCAGTTGCGGCTGAGGTTGGATCCGAGGATGGCGAGCGTGGCCAGGCCCAAAGCTTGGATCCCCGTCCAAGTCGCCCTTCTCCCTTCTTGGTTCAAGGCTATGGGCTGCAGCGCCGCCAAGATCAAGGCGGTGATCAAGGCTGCCAGCAAGAAAGCTGCTTGCGGCTGGGCATGGACGAAATAGCCCACCCCCAGCGGCAGGAGCAGGCTGCCCAGCGTCAGGCCGACCCCGGTTTGCAGGGGTTTGTCTAGCCCGTGCAGCCAGTAAAGAAGCGCAGCCAAGGCCATGGCCGCCATGCCCAAGTAGAGCGCCGCCGATACGTAGGGCTGGGTGAGGTCGATCCCGGCCACCTGCAGGTTGAACTGGTGCAGCAGGTTTTGCAGCAGGGGTCGGGCCGACAAAAACAGGGCAGCCATCGCCCCCCAGCGGCTGGGAAAAGCCAGACACCCCAGCCCCAGCAGCGCCGCCCCGTAGGATCCCCCCAGCCGCAACGCCAGCAGCGCCCCACCGCCTACCAGCGTCAGGCTCACACAGGCCCGCCAGAGCAAGGCCTCTTTCCCCTCGGGTGCCGGGATCCTGCTCTCCAAAGCCAGTAGAGCCCACGAGAGCAACACCCCCGCCCCGTACAGCAGCGCCCAAAAGGGATCCTGGTACAGCCCGTTGCGCACCAGAGCCAGGGCCAGCGCCGTCGCCACCAGCCATCCCACACCGTGCCCCAGGGCCGACAGCAGCCGGTTGGATTCCACCTCGCTGTCGGGTGAGGACTCTGTCCCGCTGGCGCGAACGGGAACAGTCAACAAGGGCAGGGTGCCCGCCACTAGGCTGAGGGCGGCCAGACCAACAGGTAACAACACCGGCCAAGGGAGATCTGGCAGAGATTCCCCTCCCATCTCCATAAGGCGGGATCCCCAAGTCAAGGCGGCGATGCCGCTCCAGCCCTGGGCCAGCCCCATCAGCACAGACAGCATCTCTTCTTCAGCCAAGCAGCCCAGCAACGGGATCCCCACCAAGCCCATCCCCAGGCCGCAGCCCCACAACAGCAGGGAAAAAGCAGCTCCCGCCTCAGATCCCTCGAAGGCGCCGCCGGCTACACCCTGCCAGGTGGCCAAGCTGAGCAGCAGCACCGCCAGCCCCTGCCCGGCCCGCCCACAGCCGCCCAAGCCCAGCAGCCCCAGTCCCACCAGCCCCCCCAACAGCAGGGCCAGCGGAACCGGTTCCGGCAACTGTCCCAGCCCCGCCCCCAGCGCTGCCAGGGCCGCCAGGCCCAGTCCCATTGCCGGCTGCCAACGGCGCAGGGATCCCCAGCGGCGATAGCGAATCGCTTCCAACAGCAGAACCACTAAGCCAATCGCTGCGGCAATCGCCAGCACTCCGCTTGCCATCTCCCCCTCCTGACCAACCCTTCCTCAACTATCGCCGATCTTGCAGCCGGGGAAGAGGCAGTGCTCGGGCCGCCGAGGCGATGGCAAAGATAAGCTGGAAAAGAGCAGCGAGCAGGCGTTCATGTCTTCCGAGCATTACAAGTTTGACCTTTTCTTGCGCTACCACCGAGAGCAGGCGCGGTGGGCGCGGCAACTGGCCGAGCGGCTGGATCGGGAGGGGTTCAAGGTCTGGTTTGACCGCTGGATGCTGCAGCCGGGAGACGACCGCCGGCTGGAGCTGCAACTGGCCATCGAACAATGCCGCTGGATCGGGGTGGTGGCCTCGCCGGAGTTTGTTGCCGATCCCTGGCCTAGAGATGAGCTCTACAGCGGCTTCTCCCACGCTCCGCCCCGACAGAACCAGCGCCTGCTGACGCTGCTCCACACGCCCGCCGAGCTGCCCCGCCCCCTGGCAGAAGCACCGCTGCTGGATTTTAGCGGCTCTGAGGAAGATCCGGTGCTGTTTGAGTACCGGGCCCGGGAGCTGATGCACTTTTTGGATCCCAGCTTCCCCACCCCTGGAGATCTGCAGCGATTTCGGCTGCAATACCACCGCCGCGAGGAACCTCCTGAAGATGAGGAAGTGCGGGGGTTCCAAGCTTTCCTACGAGCCATTCAGCTAGCCATCCTGCGCATTGCCACTGGCGAAATGCCCTCTGCCACACCGGAGGAAGGGGCACGCAAGATTGCCATTTTGCAATTTCTTCAGCGCCTGTTCCAGTGGAACAGCGCCGATATTCAATTCGATCGGGCCGAGGAGTGGCGCAAGCGGGGCAACCTAACCGAAGCCCTGGCCGCCTACGACCGCGCTTTGAACATGGATCCCAACTTCGCCCTGGCCTGGAGCCGACGCGGCGATGTGCTGGTGCAGTTGGCCCGCTACCGCGAGGCGGTGGATAGCTACAACGGATCCCTGAGCATCAACCCCTACGACGAGGAGACGCGGCTGCGCCTGGCCCTGATTCTGGGGCGCCTGGGCCAGTACAAAGCGGCGGTGGTCAACTACGACAAGGTGCTGGAGAGCAACCCGGAGGACGCCCTGGCCTGGCACAACCGCGGCATTCGCCTCATGCAACTGAAGCGGCCCAAGCTGGCCCTCAACAGCCTGAACAAGGCGCTGCGCTACAACCCCCAACAGCCCCGCACCTGGCTGGCGCGTGGGATCGTGTTGCGGCGGCTGCGGCGGCCCAGCTCGGCGGCGGCCAGCTTTGCTCGGGTTTTGAAGCTCAACCCCAGAAGTGGCCGGGTCTGGCGCTACCAAGGTAATGCCCTGTTCCACTGCCAGCGGCTGCGCTCGGCCATCGAGTGTTACAAGCGCTCGCTGCGGCTGCGCCGCCGGGATCCCATTACGCTCCATAACCTAGGGGTGGCTCTGCTGCGCCTGGGGCAGTATCGGCTGGCCAGCAAAGCCCTGGAACGTGCCCTGCGCTACGACGCCGACAACCCCAAAAGCTGGTACGCCCGCGGCGTGGCCTTCCAGAAATTGGGCTACCTAAAGGAGGCTTGCATCCACTTCGAGGAAGCCCTGAAGATCCGGCCAGAGGACTTCCCGGCTCGCTATGCCCTGGCGGTGACACAGCAGGAGCTGGGGCAATACGAGGCCAGCCTGGAGCAGTTCCGGAGCTTGGTGCAGCAGCGTCCTGGCAGCTTTGCCTGCTGGTTTGGCCAGATCACCAGCCTGCGCCGCCTGGGCCGATTGGAAGAAGCCCTTGCCGCCGCCCAAGAGATGACCCGCCTCAACGAACGGGATCCCTGGGGCTGGTTTGCCTTGGGCCTGGTCTATGGCGACCTGGGGGATGCAGAGAAAGCGGCGCAAGCCTACTCGCGCGTCCTGGAGCTCACCCCAGAAGACGCGGTGGCCCTCAACAACCGCGCCTGGGAAGCCCTGAAGCTGGGAAAGTTGGAGCTGGCCCTGGCCGACGCCCAACGGGCTACGCAACTGGAGCCGCAGCGGCCCGCCTTTTGGCATACCTTGGGGTTGATCCAACTACAGGCCGGCCAGCGGGAAGCGGCCCAGGCCAGTTTGCAGCGCTGCCTGGAGCTGGATCCCCAGTTTCAGCCGGCCCAAGCTGCATCCGGCTTGCCGACGGGCATGCCCACCGAAGATAGGGGGACAAAGTCCTTGGAAAGCCCCGCCGCCGAGATGGGATCCCCCTTGCCGGAGCTGGAAACCCTCACCCCTCAACCAGAGCCCCAGCCGCTAGACCGCAGCTCCTGAGCGGATCCCCTTGGCCTGCTCCCATCAGCGCGGCGCGGGCTTCCCAACCTACTTAGAGACAACCCGCACCTGCCCACCACAAAACCGTCAGGAATATAGTCGTTTCAGACAAGATTAAGACACTTTGCCGCTGCCCAAGCGCTCCGCGCCGCTCACGCGACCACCCCCGGCCCCTCTCCCTCAGGGACAGCCCTCACCCCCGGCCCCTCTCCCTGAGGCGGGGGGGGGGGGGGGGGGGGGGGGGGGGGGGGCGGGCCGCGGG